>CAZPIS010000334.1:0-1500 GCA_964586745.1 uncultured Ruminiclostridium sp. | reverse complement strand
AAACGCCAGAGTGGTGTTTTTCTGATTTTTTCATATTCTATCTATTTTGGAGGAAATCATGAAAAAAGAATATACAATGAAGTTTAATATCGGAAATTTCAGCTGGGAGCCTGTTTGTGTACATGCGGGACTGCAAATCGGAGCCGGTGATACTGGAGAACTTATGCCCTTGTTTCCTAATTTTACCGTGGAAGACTCACCTGATGCGCGTTACGGCGTAGGGGGAATAAACGAAGGCATATTGTCTATTTCCAATAAAAAAATCCTTAAAGACGGAAAGACAGCAGAATTTTACGTCTATATGAAGCCTCCGAAAAACTCAGGGGAGAGAGATCGCATGATTAAGATAATTGGCGATCAAATGTCCTTTGCCCTGAAAGTAACATTAAATCCGGCTACCGGGGCTTTCCCGGGCGCACCTGTTTCAATAGTGAATTCTATGGTTAAAAGCACCTCCGGCACCGTAAATATTTTATTAACGCTGCCCCCTGACAAACTTGTTGTCGAACCTAAGGATGACCCTCTTATCGTTGAAACAAACATAGAAAACACCGTTTCAATTAAGCCCACATGCGAACGAATAAATTTTGAAACCCTCCAATATGAAATTATGAGGGACGCTGCGGGGAAACCCATTCTTCCCCTTCTTAGCATGAAGAGCCCTATTAAAGAGAAGAAATTACCGCTCAAATATGAATTAACAGAAAAAGATGGAATCACTATAGTTGATATCAGCCCTTTGCGCTTTTTAGTTGGAGACGGAACACCCGTGGATGTATATGACATGCAGATAAAACGACCCGCAGCAGTAGAAAGAACAGAACCTGAGATACTTACAAAAAAGGTGCAATGTACCACTACCGCGCTGGAAACAGAATTCCGTATTATGAAAGGCAATAAGGAGATTTACCGTGAAACCAAGACCGTTTGCGGGGATTTAGTAAATGTTAAGGTCGTTTCGGATGATTCGAACATGAATTGGGCCGAAATGACGCTTTTGTATCAGGTTCATAATGCCGGGGCCTTCTTTAACAAGTCTCATTTTGATACGGGCAAATTTTCCCTTGAAAAATCGCAGGAGTTTGAAATTAACATTATAAAGGACAAGGAAGATGCAAACACCAGGGATTCTGTAACATTGGAAATTAAAAATGAGCCTTTTTCGGGAATTCTTCAGGTATACAAGCAGGGCTGGAAGCTTCTTGACGATGATATTGCCAATCTCCTTCCCGATGCCGGCGGATCTTTAGAAGAGCGCCTTTCCGGAGCCGTCCTTGAGGTAACTGCCAAAGCCGAATTTATTGGCGATTATGGGAGGCTTTCAATTGATGTTGAGGATATAAGCGTTTGCGATATTTTAGGTCGTTTCATTACTCAGGAAGAGGAAATTGAGGGAGTTAAAAAGGATGGCATCCTTACCTTCCAAATGCCCGGTGAGCCTGTCAAAGACAAGATTGTACAGCTTGAAGTTAAGCTTTCTGTTGATGAGTATGTAAAAGA
>CAZPIS010000333.1:0-1513 GCA_964586745.1 uncultured Ruminiclostridium sp. | reverse complement strand
GCCATTGTAGACGGGACAATAACGTCATTGTCGGCAAGCTATTCATCAGGAAGGGTTACTGTTAACGTAACAACATCTGAGAATGTTCTGGCTGTGGCTGTTATGCTCTATGATACAGACGGAACGACTCTTCTTCGAATGGAAACCTTTGGAGTAAGCGACCAAAGCTTTTCAGCCCAGATTTCAATAAGCCTCCCATCCGGAACATATACTGTAAAAGCCGCTGATTACAACGGAGGCCCATATACTACCGCTTCATTCACTCGTACTTCATCATCAGGAAGCGGTGGAGGCGGCGGGTCAGGCAGTACAACTTTACCCCCCACAACATCATATACTGCTGATCTTAGTGGAGATGCAAATCAAGATAATCAAATACCAGTAACTGTTGATACGAAAACGGGTGCAGGAATGGCAAATTTAGAAGAAACTAAGGCACAGGAGCTGTTTTCCGGTTCCGGTGTAATTTCAATGCCTTCTATTCCAGGGGTGGATGCCTACATGCTGCAAATACCTGCTGCCGTATTGACAAATAATCAAGGAGCAGGACAGCTTACTATAGCCACAGACACAGCAAACCTTGTCATTCCGGACAATATGCTTTCAACCACACCGGAGGCTGAGGGAAAGGTCGTGACTATTTCCATCGAGCAAGGTGAAAAAACAAATCTGACCGAAGAAGAAAAAGCAGCAGTAGGAAACAGGCCGCTTATACAGTTAACCCTTAAACTGGACAATGAAGCTGTAAAGTGGAATAATCCCAATGCTCCTGTAACCGTAGCAATACCATATACACCTACAGCAGAGGAGTTAAATAATCCCGAGAGTATTGTTATCTGGTATCTCGACGGTAGCGGCGAATTGGTCTGTATCCCCAGTGGGCGCTATGATCCGGAAACCGGGGAAATTACTTTCAGCACCACCCATTTCAGTATTTATGCGGTGGGCTATAATACCGTTAAATTTAATGATGTAGCTTCAAACGCATGGTATAGCAAGGCGATTTCCTTTATTGCCTCAAGAAAAATAACATCGGGTACGGGCGCAGGTAATTACAGTCCCACAAATCAGCTCACCCGCAGTGAATTTATTGTAATGCTCATGCGTTCTTATAGCATAGCACCCGATGTAAATCCTTCGAATAATTTCTCTGATGCCGGAAATGTGTATTATACAAACTATCTTGCAACGGCAAAACGCCTGGGTATATCGGCAGGGGTAGGAAATAATTTATTTGCACCTGACAGGAATATCACCCGTCAGGAAATGTTCACTATGCTTTACAATGCTTTAAAAGCAATAAATATGCTGCCCGAAGGAAATAACGGTAAGCCTCTTTCAAGCTTTTCCGATGCAGAAGATATCTCCCCTTGGGCAACAGAGGCCATGAAAGCTCTTGTAGAGACCGAAATCATTGTAGGAAGTAGTGGAAAGCTTTCCCCAAAAGAGACCACAACTAGGGCTCAGATGGCTCAGGTACTATACAGCCTGCTTTCGAAATAATATTTGACGA
>CAZPIS010000332.1:0-1524 GCA_964586745.1 uncultured Ruminiclostridium sp. | reverse complement strand
CCTTCATTTTAAGATTTCTCATTATGGCCTTCTCTATTTCCTCTTCAGAAAAGTTTTTACTGTTTCTGATTATAGGATCATCAACCTTAAAATATAGCATTCCCCCGGGGAAAACAGGTCTAGCGTTCTTTTGCTCCTCACTCTCCCAGATAGCATCCATATAAGTAATAAGCTGAATTTGTAAGCCGTAAAAAACATCTGACAGTCTAAAATCCTTTGCTCCTGACTTATAATCTATAATATTAAGATATTTTCCTTCCTGATCTTCAAAAGCATCTACCCTATCAATTCTTCCGGCTAATTGAATTTTATCCCCAGAATCCAGTTCGATTACAATAGGAGGATATTTTTCCTTTTCGCCAAACCCCACCTCGTAATCAATGGGATTAAAGCTGCTCCTGCTAATATGCTCGGCAATAAGTAACACTGCCCTTGTGACAACCCTTTTGAGTCTTATCGTTAAAGCAGTATATCGCTTTGATGCGGCAATCCCTTTTCCCTTCATATTTTTTAGCATCTCATCTACAATCTCTGAGATTCTTGCCTTACACCAATCGTCATCAAAGCTTCTCCAGGTAATATTACCTTGTGATACCAATTTAGAAAATCTTTCAATAACCGCATGCATAAATGTTCCTATGTCCGGAGGGCTAAGCTGATATATTTTTCGCTCTTTAGCGTTCAGACCGTATTGAACAAAAAACGAGAATGGACAAGAGGTATATTTTTCGAGTCTTGAAACACTTGAATATGCAGGGCTCCCATATAATAACCGGATTTTTTCCTCGCTTATTTTATCTGCTGAATTTTTGTATTTAAAAGTACTCTTAATATTATCTATGCTTCTTTTCCAATCCTCATTGACAGCAAACCATTGATAAACATCCTTCCAAACAGGGCTGATTTCCTTACCGTCTGTCTTTTGTCTTAATGCGGTAATTAATTTCTTAAAGGCAGGTTTTTGTTTCGAGATTATTTCAATATCAAATTTCTCATTTGAAGAAGGAATTAAATCGCTATACTGAATTATCTGCGGAAAAAGCTTCTGCAAGCGGGACACAATAATCGAGGGCCGCATGGTCTTACCCTCACTGTCTCCTATAGGCCAGCTGACTCTCAGGAAACTTCCGGCCACGGTAAGAGTCCTATAAACAAGATACTGCTCGTCAAAGGCTTGTGCTCTGGTATCGCTTGCCACTTCTAAACCTATGTGATTTAATACCGAACGGTCCTGATCTGATAAAATACCTTCTATGGTTACCGGGGAAGGAAAAACCCCGTCATTTACACCTAAGATAAACATAGCCTTTATTTCATGGCTTCTTGATCGTTCCACATTTCCTACAAGAACCTGATCAAGAGCAGCAGGAATAGTACCGATTTTATACTCTGACAATCCTATTTTCAGAATCTTATTGAAACGTTCAAGACCCAGAGTTTCATCTGCCATAACCTCCACCGCCTGGTCAAGAACCTCCATAACAATATTCCATACCTGTGAATACTCATTGGCAAGGTTAAGCT
>CAZPIS010000331.1:0-1531 GCA_964586745.1 uncultured Ruminiclostridium sp. | reverse complement strand
GAGGATGATGTAATGCCAAAATTGAGGCTCGATAAATATTTAAAGGATCAGGGTGTTGCCTCCCGGAGCGAAGTTAAGGAGTTAATAAAAAAAGGGCTGGTTTTGGTAAACGATGTGACGGTCAATGACCCCGGTACTCATGTTGATACCGAAGAAGACATTATAAATGTCAGAGGGGTACAGATTGATTACCAAAAGTATGTATACTATATGCTTAACAAGCCCAAAGGAGTAATAACAGCAACAGAGGATAAAACTCTTAAAACCGTTTTGGACTTATTTCCCGATGAAATAAGGCGTAGAGAAGTTTTCCCGGTAGGCCGCCTGGATAAAGATACCGAAGGCCTTTTGCTTATAACAAATAACGGAGTTTTTGCCCATAACCTGCTTTCACCTAAGAAGGGTGTTAAAAAGCTATATGAGGCTTTATTAGACTCATTCCCCGGTGACAGGTCTATTAAGGCCTTTGAGAAAGGTGTTAATATCGGAGATGGTTACACGGCCCTGCCGGCGCAATTGCAATATATCTCTACAAACCCTGTAATAGCAAGAGTTGAGATATATGAAGGAAAGTTTCATCAGGTTAAACGAATGTTTAAGGCAGTAGGGGCATCTGTGATAGAATTAAAGCGGCTAAAGATGGGTGATGTTTGGCTGGATGAAGCCTTGAAGCCCGGTGAATTCAGGGAGCTTACCCCTGAGGAAATATTGGTATTGAGCAGTTAGATATGATGATTAGAGGAGTTTTATTATGGATAAGCAAGCACAACAAAAACTAAATATGATACTCCAAGGGATAGCCTTCCGCATGACCGATGAAATTGACTATTTTGAAGAATTAACAGGGGAATTTAAGTCTGGAGTTATAACATTTCCTTTAAAGAGCCTCTTTGATAACGGCAAATTGAAAATTAATTTTGAGGGAAGAGATATTGAAACAGTTCCGGAGAAAATTCCGGAGCTTATTACAGGCTTTTCCGGTCCTTATGAGAAGGTTAATATTTACTATAAGAGCCGTGGTGAGATGCTTATTATTGAAGCAGATAATAAGAATGTGACTATGAAGACAAAAGCCCTGGAAGAGGACAGGGAAAACATAATAAAGGGTCATACCGATGGAGGAGCTATTTCAAGCCGAGATTATCTTATTAAACCGGGAAAAGCAGATAAACTCCTGAAAGCAATTGGAATAATGGCAGAAAATGGCAAAATTAAGAATGACATGATTCGCAAATATAATCAGATTGACCATTTTGTTGAGCTTATAGAACCAATGCTGAAGGATTTAATGAAGGATAGAACCGAGCTTAGAGTAGTGGATTGTGCCTGCGGAAAATCCTATCTTTCCTTTGTGTTGAATTATTATTTAAGAGAGGTTTTAAAGATTAATTGCAGATTTACGGGTATAGATATTTCCGACGGGGTTATAGCTTCCTCTAAGAAAATTGCCAATAGCTTAGGTTACCGAAATATGAATTTTATAAACGGAGACATTCGTACCTTGCTTTATGAAAACGAGAGCGGGGAGGCA
>CAZPIS010000330.1:0-1532 GCA_964586745.1 uncultured Ruminiclostridium sp. | reverse complement strand
TTTCATAGCTTCTAAAATAATGACAGTATCACCTTTTTTAACAAATGCTCCGGGTGAAACCTTTACACTAAGTACAGTTCCAGGCATTGGTGCCTTTATAGCTTCGCCTGTGATACTGCTCGAGGAAGATACTGTATTGGTTACCGGCACAGATACTGCTGCAGGAGCATTAGTCACAGCTTGAGTAGTAGCCGGTGCAACGGCTTGAGTGGTTTTAAGGATCGTAGCCTGTCCTTTTTCAACTTCAACTTCATAATTTTTATCGTTTATTGTTACGATATATTTCATGTTAATCCTCCTAACAATACAAAGTATTAATTCAATGCTTTTATGCTTTTAAATTGTAGTTCAGCTAAAGGAATTTCAGACTCTTCACTCACTATTGCCATAATCATAGCCGCAGTTTTTTCTTCGACCTCTATTAATTTCAGCTCTCCGGCATCGGCCCAATTTACCGCATTATTTTCAGCAACGGAAGAATGGTCATGAATTTCAGAGATAGTTTTCTTATCTTTATCTCTAAAGAAATTTAATAATTTTGATTCAATTGTAACAGCTACACTTAAACCAATTAGTACAACAAATACCAATCCTAACCCAATAAATGAAATAAGCAAACTATTAAAAAATGACATAAAACATACCCCTTTTATATTTTTCTGACTGAGTATCTGACGGTTGAAGTCTTTCTTTCTTCTCTTTCCTGGAAGAACTTTTCCGCGATTTGCGGGAATGCAATATAGGAAAGCACGTCTTCGTCAGATTCAGCTACACTGCCGAGCTTTTTCTTGGTATTTTCGTATTCCGGTTCTAAAGTATCGGCAAATCTTGTTGTAATAGGTTTTTCATCTCCCAGAACTTTTTCAATAAGACCTTGGTTAAGCTCACCGGGGGCTTTTCCGTATTCTCCTTTAAAATAAGCCTTAACTTCTTTGGAGACATTCTTATAGCGTTCGCCCATCAATACATTAGTGGCAGCCTGAACACCCACCATTTGGCTCATAGGTGTTACAAGAGGAGGATAACCCAGGTCCTTTCTGACTTCCGGTGTCTCCTGAAGAACCTCATCCAGCTTATCCAATGCATTTTGCTGCTTAAGCTGCGAAATGAGGTTTGAAAGCATACCGCCCGGAATCTGATAAACCAAAGCATCGGTTTCGGTTCCCATTACATAGGGATCTAGAACGCCGGATTTAAGGAATGTATCCTTTACCGGCTTAAAGAAGTCATTAATCTCCTTGAGGACATTTTCCTTAAGACCAGTTTCATAGCCCATTTGCTTAAGCGCATAATTTAATGTTTCGGTTGCAGGCTGTGAGGTACCTCCGGAGAATGCTGAAATAGCTGTATCAATGCCATTGCATCCGGCCTCAACAGCTTTTACATAGGTAATAGGGCCAAGTCCTGTGGTAGAGTGAGTATGAAGTATAAGCGGAACCTTAACGGTTTCTCTTAGAGCTTTAAAAAGATCATAGGCTTCCTGGGGCCCCATAATTCCCGCCATATCTTTGATGCAAATTGAGTTAACCCCC
>CAZPIS010000329.1:0-1550 GCA_964586745.1 uncultured Ruminiclostridium sp. | reverse complement strand
TTTACCCCGGCTCTCTCGTTTCTGTCGTCCAGAATTACTTCCACATTTGACTCTATAAGCTTCTCATACATGTTTTGGGCTATATTCATAACGGTTTCATCCAATACATTGACCGGCACAATTATGACATGGTACGGTGCAATTTCCATAGGCCATATTATACCCTTATCATCATTGTTTTGCTCTATAACGGCCGCCATTGAACGGTTAATTCCGATACCGTAACAGCCCATTACCATTTGCCTTTCATTTCCTTCTTCATCAGAATAATTGCAGTTAAGGGCTTTGGAATATTTGATTCCCAGTTTAAAAATATGTCCTACTTCAATTCCCCTGGCAAGCGTAATTTCTTTACCACAGCAAGGGCAGGCATCACCTTCGGCGATTGATCTTATATCATAAATTTCAGCTTCAAAATCCCTGCCTATATTCACATTAATAAGGTGATGATCTGTCTCATTGGCTCCCACAATAAGGTTCTTTCCCTGTGCAACTTCATAATCAGCTATAATCTTGGTTTTTAGACCGATTGGTCCGGCAAAGCCCACCTCGGCATTTGTCACAATACGAACACTTTCTGCATCAGCAATCTCCAGTTCTGTACATCCTAATACATTTTTTAGCTTTACCTCGTTTAATTCTCTGTCCCCTCTTACCATAGCCGCTACCAGCTTATCATCGGCCTTAAAAATCAAGGTTTTAGCCATTTTGGTTGGTGCACAGTTTAAAAATCCGGTCAGTTCTGATATGGTGTGAATATTGGGTGTTAGTACTTTTTCTACAGGTAATTCTTCTTCCGATACGTAGTCTTTTGGAGGAGGCATGCAGCTTGCCTTCTCTTCATTGGCACCGTAGCCACAAGCTTTGCAATAGGCTATTCCATCTTCACCGATATCGGATACCACCATGAATTCCTGGGACCCGGAACCTCCCATTGCGCCCGAATCAGCTTCAACTACCTTGTATTCCAAACCCAGCCGGTCGAATATCCGCCTATAGGCTTTATCCATGCGTTTGTATGAAATATCAAGTCCTGCTTCATCACGGTCGAAGCTATACGCATCCTTCATTATAAATTCTCGGGAACGCATGACTCCGAATCTGGGACGTATTTCATCACGATATTTTGTCTGAATCTGGTATAGAGTTAACGGCAAACTACGGTAAGAACGCACACCGTTTTTTACGGTCTCGGTAAATATTTCTTCATGGGTAGGTCCAAGACAGAAATCTCTGTCGTTTCGATCCTTCAGTCTAAACATCTCGGGTCCGAAAACCTCCCACCTTCTCGATTCACGATAGCTTTCGGCAGGAAGCAGGGCGGACATCAAAAGTTCCTGTGCTCCGGCCCTGTCCATCTCCTCCCTGACTACCTTCTCAACCTTTTTAAGAGCACGCAAACCCAATGGCAAAAACGAATATATCCCCGATGCCAGCTTGCGTATTAATCCAGCTCTTAACATGAGCTTATGGCTTATAATCTCGGCTTCTGCCGGAACCTCTCTCATGGTAGGCAAAAACATCTTGGAAAAATACATTGAACACCTCTT
>CAZPIS010000328.1:0-1571 GCA_964586745.1 uncultured Ruminiclostridium sp. | reverse complement strand
CGCTGTCAAGATTATAAATAAAGCTTCTTAGCTCATCCATCTCTGATTTTAAAGATTCAAGGCGTTCATTTTTACTTCGGTTTTTATTTTTTAGGTTTTCTATTCTTCTGTTTTCTTCATCAATCTGCTCTTTGATAGTCCGTGTCTGGTCCTCAACTTCATCAAGCTTGGTTTTAAGCTTATCTATAGTATCCAAAAATAAACTTACTTCTATTCCTTTGAGCTCATTACTCAGACTTATATAGCGGCGCGCGATTTCTGCCTGCTGGGCAAGAGGCTCTAACTGACTCTCCAGTTCAATGAGAATATCATTTATCCGAACCAGGTTTTGTTTTGTTATCTCAAGCTTACGTTCTGATTCCTTTTTGCGCGCTTTATACTTTGTTATACCGGCGGCTTCCTCAAAAACCAATCTGCGTTCGTCGGATCTGGTGCTCAGGATCTCATCAATACGACCCTGACCGATAATAGAATAGCCCTCACGACCTACACCGGTATTCATAAAAAGCTCCTGAATATCTTTTAAACGACATTGGGTCTTGTTAAGAGAATATTCACTTTCGCCGGAGCGATACATACGGCGTGAAACCGTAACCTCAGTAAAGTCAATAGGAAGAATTTTATCAGAATTGTCCAAAGTAATGGTAACGGCAGCAAACCCCACCGGTTTGCGATGTTGGGTGCCGGCAAAAATTACATCTTCCATCTTGCTGCCACGTAAAGTTTTTGCACTTTGTTCGCCAAGAACCCATCTTACAGCATCTGCAATATTACTCTTGCCGCTGCCGTTAGGGCCGACAACAGATGTCTGTCCCTTATTGAAATGTAATACGATTCTATCTGCGAAGGATTTAAAACCTTGTATCTCTAAAGATTTTAAATACAAATTAAAGCACCTCATGTCAATTTTAAAGTATAAATATCATTTCACATTGTACCATACTCGGATAAGATAAGACAGGGCAATTAATAAAAGGATATCCTGGCTATTCTTATATTTTCATTATAGCTATAGGTACAGCCTAAATACAATTCATTTACCAAAATCTCAACAGCCGCACTTATATTAAATTTCTTAGGATCCGGCTCGAGTATTTTTAAAGCTATTGTCTTATTTCCCCTTTGTACTTCTTCAATAACTCTGTTAATGTATTCGTCTTGATCCTTTACAGCAAGATTATTATATTTATAATAATTGTACTGTGTTGCCGTACAAGCTTCATAATTATTTTTATCCCATTCATGATCTAAGCTCATATCTGAATCGGAAAGATTAAAATAATAGTGTATTATACCGCTTTTTTGATCGGCCTGATAGGGATCATCCCAAGTAATGTCAAGATGGTAAAGCTCTCCATCAATTTTCACCACATTCCAAGCATGGCCAACGCCTTTTGATTCTCCTGTAATTATTATAGTATCAACACCGGAACGATTTAAAAGTATGCTCGCCGCTTCCGAATATCCTTCACATACAGCAACTCCCAGACATAAGGCACCATAAGGTGTAAATGATTCAGGACTGATTTGGTCATTCTTAATCCCATTAATGTCATATTCACAGTTTTCAA
>CAZPIS010000327.1:0-1575 GCA_964586745.1 uncultured Ruminiclostridium sp. | reverse complement strand
GTGGAGGATTTATATGCAGCCGGTGGTGTGGGCGCTGTTATGAAGGAGCTTTCTAAAAAAGGCTTGCTGAATATAAATTGTCAAACGGTTACGGGTAAGACCGTGGGTGAAAACATTTCGAATGCTGTTAATATGAACATAAATGTAATTAAACCGGTTGATGCTCCATATTCACAAACAGGAGGCATTGCGGTTCTTAAAGGTAATCTTGCACCGGATGGCAGCGTGGTAAAACGAAGCGCCGTAGCTGATAATATGTTGGTTCACGAAGGTCCGGCAAGAGTGTTTGATTCCGAGGACGATGTAATAAAAGCTATTTTGGGTGGTGAAATCAAGAAGGGTGAGGTAGTGGTTATCCGGTATGAAGGGCCAAGAGGCGGGCCGGGTATGCGTGAGATGCTAATGCCTACATCCGTACTTGCAGGTATGGGCTTAGATGCCGATGTAGCTTTGATTACTGATGGACGTTTCAGTGGTGCCACAAGAGGCGCCTGTATAGGGCATGTTTCTCCGGAAGCTGCAGAGGGTGGCACTATTGCGCTTGTAAAAGACGGCGACACAATTTCTATTGATATGAAAAAATGTAGTCTCTATCTGAAAGTAAGTGATGAAGAACTGGAAAATAGAAGGAAAAACTGGGTATGCCCATCACCAAAGATTAAAACAGGTTATCTAGCGCGCTACTCAAAGTTTGTTACATCAGCCAGCGAAGGCGCTGTAATGAAAGTATAGGAGGATATAGCATTGAAATTAAACGGAGCTGAGATTCTCGTCGAGTGCCTGCTTGAGCAGGGTGTGGATACTATATTTGGATTTCCCGGAGGAGCTGTTTTAAATATTTACGACGCTCTCTATAAATATCAGGATAAAATCCGACATATATTAACATCCCATGAACAAGGAGCATCACATGCAGCTGATGGCTACGCAAGAGCTTCAGGTAAGGTGGGTGTCTGTCTTGCCACTTCCGGACCCGGAGCTACTAATCTGGTTACAGGTATTGCTACAGCCTATATGGATTCAATTCCCATGGTTGCTATTACCGGAAATGTCGCACTGAACCTTCTTGGAAAGGATAGCTTTCAGGAGGTTGATATCACAGGGATTACTATGCCCATTACAAAACATAATTTTATAGTAAAAGATGTAAACGATCTGGCGGAAATAGTAAGGAAAGCGTTTAAAATTGCAAAGGAAGGAAGACCGGGCCCTGTCCTCATAGATATTCCCAAGGATATTACATCCCAAAAAACTGAATATGTCAAAAGAGGAACAGATGTAATTGAGAGATCGGTTGAATATATCAGCGGTAAAGCCGTTGCGGATGCTATTAATCTTTTAAATAGCAGCGTTAAGCCTTTAATTTATGCCGGTGGAGGCGTGTCAATGTCCGATGCTTCTGAAGAGCTTTTTGAATTTGCAGAAAAGCTTCGTGCGCCGGTAACGTTAAGTCTAATGGGAATGGGAGCATTTCCGGCCAACCATGATTTTTATACCGGTATGGTAGGAATGCACGGAACAAAGGCATCAAATATGGCAGTTACTGAATGTGACCTTCTTTTGGCTATAGGAGCT
>CAZPIS010000326.1:0-1579 GCA_964586745.1 uncultured Ruminiclostridium sp. | reverse complement strand
ATTTTAATAAATTGCATTTAGGAGGATAGAACGTGGAAAAGCGAGAAAAATTTGCATCACGGTTAGGTTTTATTCTTATTTCCGCAGGCTGTGCAATAGGGCTGGGCGATGTTTGGCGTTTTCCCTATATCACAGGCCAGTATGGTGGCGGAATATTTGTCCTTGTTTATTTAGTATTTATTTTTATGCTTGGCTTGCCCATTATCACAATGGAACTTGCAGTCGGACGTGCCAGTCAGAAGAGTATCGCCACTTCTTTTAATGTTTTAGAGAAAAAAGGCCAAAAATGGCATTGGATGGGCTTTGCCGGAATGCTGGGAAATTATCTTCTCATGATGTTTTATACCACCATTGCTGGCTGGATGCTGGGTTATTTCTTTAAGTTTACAACAGGTCGGTTTGATGGAGCTAATACCGAACAAATAGGGGCAATATTTGAAAACCTTATTGGAAATCCTCTTGAAATGACTTTATGGATGGTTATAACCACAGTAGTATGCTTTGGCATTTGTTCAATGGGTTTACAGGCAGGCGTTGAAAAAGTGACCAAGATTATGATGGTATTATTGCTGATTCTTATTGTGGTTCTTGCCGTAAAATCCATTACTCTTCCCAACGCAAGTGAGGGTCTGAAATTTTATCTGCTCCCTGATATAAATAGCATAAAAGTGCATGGTCTCTGGGAAACGGTATTTGCAGCCATGAGTCAGGCATTTTTTACATTAAGTATTGGTATCGGTTCTCTTGCAATATTCGGAAGCTATCTTGGCAAGGAACGCCGTCTTCTCGGTGAATCCATTAATATAGCAGTAATAGACACCTCAATATCTATTATCGCAGGGCTGATTATTTTTCCTGCCTGCTTTGCTTTTAATGTTGATCCCGGTCAAGGCCCCGGTCTTATATTTGTAACACTGCCTAACATTTTTAATTCCATGAGCGGCGGAAGAATCTGGGGATCACTATTTTTTATTTTTATGTGCTTTGCTGCATATTCAACAGTAATTGCTGTGTTTGAAAATATCATCTCATTTGGTATGGATCTATGGGGCTGGAGCAGAAAAAAAGCCTCCTTTATTAATATGATTTTACTAATTTTTCTTTCTATACCCTGTATTTTGGGCTTTAATGTGCTCAGCGGATTCCAGCCTTTGGGACCCGGCACCGGTATACTTGATCTTGAGGATTTTATAATCAGCTACAACTTGCTTCCTTTAGGGTCGCTTGTATATCTGCTGTTCTGTGTAACCCGCTATGGCTGGGGATTTGAGAATTACATGAATGAAATGAACACCGGCGAAGGTATAAAAATGCCCCGTTGGTTAAGAGGCTATTTAACCTGGATTCTCCCCTTGATAATCCTCTTGGTATTAGTTCAGGGATATATAAATTTTTTCGGTTAACATAAAATAAATAAATGAAAAGTATATCAATAAAAGCAGGCATATTAAAGGTGCTTGCTTTTTGTATCCGGTATATTAAGCATACAATTTAGTTTTATTCTATTCTATTGCCCATCGGGTCTTTGATGGATATAATAAACAATAGTTTAAAGGATGGCAAAGGCTTTTATGGACAA
>CAZPIS010000325.1:0-1581 GCA_964586745.1 uncultured Ruminiclostridium sp. | reverse complement strand
GAAGGACAGGTCAACATAATATATCACTTTATTTACGATTTTTGCTAAATTATGTCTGGTGTGTATTGATATTTGACACTAAATAAGGCTTATGCTTTCATGAATAAATATTTATATTTTCTATATTTATTAAGAGAGACTATCTATAAATAGGATTAATTTTATGTTGAATACAATTTGGTTTGTTATGATTTTAGCCGGAGTTATAACCGGAATACTTACAGGCAGAATGGGCGAAATATCAGATGCTGTTTTGGAAAGCTGTATTAATTCTGTAAATCTTGTTATCACAATGCTCGGTTCCATGTGCCTTTGGTCGGGTATGATGAAAGTAGCACAAAAGGGTGGCCTTGTAAACAGTCTTGCAAAGCTGCTTAAAGGAATTTTTAAATTTCTTTTTCCGGGTATACCTAGAGACCATCCTGCAAACGGGGCCATCGCTATGAGTATTAGTGCTGATCTTCTGGGCCTGGGAAATGCTGCGACACCATTAGGTATTATGGCAATGAAGGAGTTGTCAAACGTAAATAATAACTCAGCCGTTGCAAGCAACGCAATGGTTATGTTTGGTGTAGTCAATGCAGCTTGCATTCAGCTTATCCCCTCTACTGTTCTTATCATACGCCAGCAGGCAGGGTCATCCAACCCATCATCAGTTATTCCATGTTTTAGGTTTATTTGTTTGATCTATTATTTCTGCATGTATTTGGGTTGGATCATTTATATCTTTGGTTTCAGGAATTATAGCTGCAAAACTGTTGGAAAAATTCAATCTCTCGAAGGGATGATATTGATGAATTTTATTTCAGACTTTTCACTTCCCGGTGTTATTCTGATAATAGTATTGGTGGCTTATCTTAATGGTGTTCCTGTCTTTGATGTATTTATTGAGGGTGCCGGGGAAGGTGCTGAAACAGCCTTTAGAATCCTCCCCACAATGGTAGGAATTATTGCAGCGGTTTCAATCTTAAATGCATCGGGACTTATTGATATTTTAACTAACCTGATTTCAAAGCCTTTGGATTTAATCGGTATCCCTCCTGAAACCATTCCGATCCTTTTAATACGTCCGTTTTCGGGAAGCGCCTCATTAGGAATGTTCAGCGAACAAATCAAAGCTTACGGAGCAGACTCATATATTGGAAGGGTTTTGTCCACAATTATGGGCTCCAGCGAAACCGTGCTTTATACTCTTGCGGTATACTTCGGCGCTACGAATGCTAAGGACACTCGTCATGCCGTAATGGCATCTCTAATTTCCTCTTATCTGGGGATGTTTGCTGCGATATATATATGCAAAATACTTTAAGGCGCTAAATCTTGCACCTTATCTTTCCTTACGCAATATGATATTAATGCAAGCGAAGAACGCCTCTATTTGGAGGTTGTCTCAAAAGAGGAGGGCAATGATGTCAAAAAACATTGTTGTTGTTCAGCATGTAGGAATGAAATATCAATCAATAAATGGCGAAATAAGCGCTATTGACGATATTACATTTTCCGTTGAAAAAGGTGACTTTGTAAGTCTTGTAGGCCCAAGCGGATGTGGAAAATCAACTCTTCTTTCTATTATATCGGGTC
>CAZPIS010000324.1:0-1589 GCA_964586745.1 uncultured Ruminiclostridium sp. | reverse complement strand
AAAATGATGATAAGCAAATGTTAAATGCAATATATACAGGATTTATTAAACAAAATACGGTAAATCACTATTCCTCAAGTTTAAAATTTCTATTATGGATGAGAAGTGTTTTAGGAACTGAAACTATAAAATATAGTGGAGGGCCGGCATTTATAAATATATTAATAACTAGAATGAAAGATAAAGATGCTCCTGTGATTTCAGTAGACTTTCATGCAATAAATGCAATAAGTTTAGTTCAAGATATAGAAAATCCTAATTTATACTATATAGGTGTTTATGATAATAATTATCCTGGTGAAAAGAGATATATTGATTTAGAATGTAAAAAGGATACTTGCCTTACTAAAGAAAATGAGTATTATCCTAATTCTGGTCTACCGATTAGAATAACACCTTCGCTTGAATATGATTTATTATATTTTAATAATTGAGAAAAGTTGATTTATTAACTTTTTTCAATATATATTCAACCTTATAGGTTATGGAATAATTTTATAAAAACCGTAATTATTTATGAAAGAAAGGCATTAAAGTGTTTGAATTGTTTGTTAAAGAGGAAAAAATATAAAAATATATAACTAGTCGTAATAAATAAAGGAACAATCGTTCCTTTATTTATTTTACGTAAATAGCAAAACAAAAAAGTGTATATTATTGTTAACTTTACATATATAACATATAATGATAATACCGGAGACGGTTTTTGTAAGAAGAACAAAAGGGAAAAGGGAAGATGATCTTCCCTTTATTTTGTTAAAGAACCATTCTCACAACGATTACCCCAGGCATCAATTAATTTTTCATCTCTCTTTATACAAATAATTTCACAATTATTGGGGCATTTGCCACATTCCAAAGCTTCCGTTTTAAAATTATAATTAATAATATTGAACTTAAATTCTTTGATAATACCGCTTTTTCTGGCCAGAATAGCTACCCCTAAAGCTCCCATTAAATGACCGTTAGGATCAACCATAATATGCTCTTTAGTTACTTCTTCAAAAGCTTTAACCACGCCTTTGTTTTTACTAACCCCACCTTGAAAAATAATTGGCGGTTTAATCTTTTTTCCTTTACCAACATTATTTAAATAATTAATGACTACACTATGGCATAGTCCGGCCACAATATCTTCTTTTTTATAGCCCATCTGCGCTTTATGAACTAAATCCGATTCCGCAAAGACGGTGCAACGAGCGGCAATTTTCACTTTATTTTTTGAAGTAAGAGCGATATCCCCAAAATCTTCTACATTAACATCTAGTCGTCTAGCCTGACTAGATAAAAAAGCCCCTGTTCCGGCAGCACATAAGGTATTCATAGCATAATCAACCACTATGCCATTTTCTATTAAAATAATTTTTGAATCCTGGCCTCCAATTTCAAAGATCGTTTTAACTTCAGGATATAACGAAGTAGTCCCGATAGCATGGGCCGTTATCTCATTTTTAACGATTGCCGCATCTAGCATTGTGCCAATCAATTTTCTGGCTGACCCTGTTGTTCCAACACTGACCACTTCAATATCCATATTTTTAATTTGATTATCAAGTGTAATAGCTCTACTTTTGTTATAATTGTTAAAT
>CAZPIS010000323.1:0-1596 GCA_964586745.1 uncultured Ruminiclostridium sp. | reverse complement strand
TAAACCACTGTTCTGTTGCTCTGTATATTATAGGCTCCTTACAGCGCCAGCAGTGTGGGTATGAATGGGTAATTTTTTCTTCGGCAAAGAGAAGACCTGTATCCTTAAGTGTCTGCAAAATAGCCTTGTTAGCTGCTTTATAGTACAAGCCTTCAAATTGTCCAGCTTCTTTAGTCATATGTCCTTTGTCATCAACCGGCACAACCATGCCGACTTCAGGATACTTTTTACATACATCAAAGTCCTCAGCACCGTGGCCGGGAGCAGTATGAACGCAACCAGAACCGGCTTCTAGGGTAACATGGTCACCCACTATAACAAGGGATTCTCGTTCCAAAAACGGATGGGCACAAACCACATATTCCAAATCGCTGCCCATGATTTCGCCCAGCACCTTGTATTCATTTAAACTAGCCGCTTTCATAACGTTTTCGGCCAGTTCCTTAGCAACGATATATCTCTCACCATTAGCCTCAACAACCACATAGGTAAACTCGGGATTTAGCGATATGGCAAGATTGCCCGGTAAAGTCCAGGTAGTGGTCGTCCATATTACAACATAAAGATTATCAAGAGTATCTACAATATCCTTTAGCTTACCCTTGTCATCCTTCACAGGAAACTTAACATAAATTGATGTTCCGGGATCGTCCTGATATTCTATCTCGGCTTCTGCCAGAGCAGTTTCACAGGAAGCGCACCAATAAACAGGTCGCATTCCCTTGTAGATGCATCCCAGCTTTGCCATCTGTCCGAATACCTCTATTTGCTTAGATTCGAACTCAGGCTTAAGTGTAATATATGGATTATCCCAATCACCCATAACACCAAGGCGTTTAAAGGATTCACGCTGTATGTCCAAATATTTCATTGCAATTTCTTCGCAAGCCTCACGAAACACCACCGGTCCCACCTCGTGGCGATTCAATCCTCTTTCTTTAATAGCTTTCAGCTCTGTAGGAAGCCCATGAGTATCCCAACCCGGAACATAAGGAGCAAAATATCCTTTCATATCATAATAACGAATTATGATATCTTTCAATACCTTATTCAAGGCAGTTCCCAGGTGAATACCTCCATTTGCATAAGGAGGGCCATCATGGAGCACAAACTTCTTACCCTTGAGTCTGTTCCTGTCAAGGCGTTTTTTATAAAGATCATTATCCTGCCATGACTTTAACATTTGAGGCTCTTTTTCGGGAAGTCCTCCTCGCATGGGAAAATCAGTTTTAGGTAAATTCAGTGTTTTTCCGTAATCCACTGACATTTTATCAATCCTCTCTTTTTGTTAGATAAATACTCTGGCTATTACAGTCATCCTAAACGTAGTGAAGGATCTTTAAGTTAACTTAAAAGATTCTTCGCTTGCGGTGCTACTTTGCTTGTAAGGAGCTAAGCAACGCAATAAGCATTTAGTAGCACCTATGCAAGGCTTGCCCAAGAAGACGAAGTCTGATTGGTTGCAAGCTACTGCTAGATCAGAATGACACAAAAATTAATCTCAAATTATAAACTTATTTATTGGCAACAAAATAGCCTTCCATCCATGTATGGGACGAAAAGCTCCTATTCGCGGTACCACCCAAATTACAGTTA
>CAZPIS010000322.1:0-1600 GCA_964586745.1 uncultured Ruminiclostridium sp. | reverse complement strand
AAAGGGTGGGAGAGAGGCTCTCTCAACCAATAGATGTTTATATGAAATTATAGCGGCTGCAACTAAAAAGGCCGGACTTCCTGCTAATTGGATTAATCTGCTCGAGAACAGGAATGAGGTCTCGGAGATGCTTAAGCTCGACGAGTATGTGGACCTTATTATACCAAGAGGCTCTAATGAATTTGTTCGATATATAATGGATAATTCCAGAATTCCTGTGCTTGGTCATGCTGACGGTATATGTCATTGCTATATTGATCAAGAGGCAGATATTAATAAGGCTGTAAGTATTACTCTTGACTCAAAAACTCAGTATGTGGCTGTTTGTAATGCTTTGGAAACTCTATTGGTTCATAAAAATATAGCTGAAGAGGTTTTACCCGCTCTTAAAGAAACGCTTGAAAAAAATAATGTTGAAATAAGAGGCTGTGAACAAACCCAAAAAATAATTAATTGTATTCCTGCTACAGAAGAGGACTGGAAGACCGAGTATTTGGATTATATCTTGTCTATAAAAGTAGTAGAAAGTATTGATGAAGCTATTGAACATATAAACACCTATGGCTCCGGACATACAGATACGATAGTATCAAAGGACAAGAAAAATATAGAAAAATTCCTTGAGTATGTCGACTCGGGCGATGTATTTGCAAATTGCTCTACACGCTTCAGTGACGGATTTAAATATGGATTTGGGGCAGAGGTAGGTATAAGCACCAACAAAATACATGCCAGAGGACCAGTCGGGTTAGAGGGGCTTGTAACTTATAAGTACAAACTTATAGGAGATGGGCATATAGTTGCTGATTATGCTGAAAACAGGAAAAAATTTACCCATCGACGAAATATGTGAAACTATAAGATAATTGTAAAGCATTCGCCTCTTTTTGATATAGTATTTATATTTTTGAGAGCAGAGTTTTTATTAGCCTCATTTTTTATACGTTCCATAATTGTATAGTCATCACCAAAATGCATGGGAAAAGCGATTTTAACATCCACTTCATTTAAAAACCATGTCATTCCCATTAATTCGGCGCTTTCCTGCCTGGGATCTGCAGTCAGAAAAACAATATCTATAGGATAATCCTTAATTAGAGATACCTCACGTTTAAAGCGTGCCGCCATATCATTATTCCATGCTTTGGACTCTTCGTTCCAATGCCACCAGTTAAGGTCACCGGCATGATAAATATTTATACCGTCAATACTTATCAGAGATGCGATACCCTCATCAGTGGATTTAAATGTACGGATTATTATGTTATCTTCGTCATAAACAGCATTGGGCTTAAGAATATTAGTCCATTCCCGATGATTTTTTTTAGGAATATCGTGGGAAAGATAGTAGTGTATATTTGGAACCTGCTCCTTCCAAGAAAGTATAATGGGATTAAAATGATCCGGATGTCTGTGTGATGCAAAAACTAATACTTCCTTGTCTTTTATTTCTAGAGGTTCAATGATACCGGAGGATAGTGAACGATTATTATTTTCGCTTTTATCCAAATAATAGTCAAATATTAACAGCTTTTTTTTGATACCAACGGCAAAACCACTGTGTCCCAGATACCAAATTTGAATCTTCTTATCCATAAAA
>CAZPIS010000321.1:0-1637 GCA_964586745.1 uncultured Ruminiclostridium sp. | reverse complement strand
GATTACACTCACAGCGGAACAAAAAAATATTATGATTTATATGAAACAGAATTGGAAATACTTCTTGATCTTACTGATAAAGTCAAGGAGGGAAAAACGGGTGAAGATTATTACGTACTAACAGATTTACAGAACATGATACATACTTATGACGAGAGAAGCAAAAAAATATTTAAAGATTATAAGCTGAAAAGGCAACAGGTTTATATAGACAGCTCTGTTGCAGAGCTTAGAATGCTCAGAGGCGATTTAAATGACGAAGCGAAGGATATTCTTCTTAAAAGGCTCAGCCCCATTATTGATTACTATGAAGACTATTCAAACGAGATTGTAAAACAGGAGAGACTGGTTTATATTGTGACCGGGATACTATCACTCGCCTGTATATATTTCGCCTTCAGATTCTCAAATGGTATTTCGACGCCTATCCATAAACTTGCAATAAAGCTCCAAAAGGTTGCCAAAGGACAGTTTGATACCGGTAAGATAGATATTAAGACCAAAGATGAGATAAACGTGCTCATTGAATCTTTTAATTATATGATTGTAAAAATAAAAGATCAGATAGAGGAGATAAAAGTCAAGGCTGACATAGAAAAGGAACTTAAAGAGCAAATGATAAAAAACCTTGAAATGCGTAATTTATTGAACCAGTCAGAGCTTCTATTCTTGCAGTCACAAATTAATCCCCATTTTTTATATAACACAATGAATTCTATATCAGCACTTGCGACTATTGAAAATGCCGAAAGAACCAAGGCTATGATTGATTGTGTCTCTGATATGCTAAAGTATAATGTAAAAAAAATAAATGAAAATGTAACATTAAAAGAAGAATATAAGATAATTGAGGATTACTTGCATATACAAAAGGAACGTTTCGGAAGCCGAATAAGCTTTAAACTAAGCTATGATGAGGAAGTAATGGATTATCTTGTACCCAGCATGGTTCTCCAGCCCTTTGTAGAAAATGCCATAATCCACGGACTTGAGCCAAAGGAGAACGATGGTCTCTTAGAAGTTAGTATAAAAGATGATAAGGATAGTATTTTGATATTGATTAAGGACAATGGAATTGGTATGGAGAATGAAACACTATTAGGCCTATCAAATTATGACGAGAGCAGCCAAAATACATTGCGGGGAACAGGAGTTGCTAATGTTGTAAGAAGACTGGAAATAAAATATGGCAGGAAAATTGTTGATATTAACAGTATTTCTGGTCAGGGTACTGAGGTTATGATAAGACTTCCAAAGCAAATAGAAACACTTAATATACTGGAGGGATGAAGATTTGAGTAAATGGCTAAAAATTTTAACGGGCTCTGTTTATATAATGCTTGTTTTATCAGTATTGATAAATCTATCGCAGGCAGGGTATTTACCATCCATTATTAAACCCTCTATTAATTCTAAAGGTGTGAATATAGACACGCCCACTCCTGGAAATAGTGTTTCTGAAGGGGTAGAGTATTTCTCAGGATCCATGGATGACACATACTTTATTTGCGTTTTCAGAAAGGATGCCGATTACTGGAAGGGAGTATACAAAGGATTTAAGGCTGCAGGAGACCAGATTGGTGTGCGAACCATATTTGAAGGCTGTGAAGAATATGATGCCAATGCTCAGCTGCGTC
>CAZPIS010000320.1:0-1646 GCA_964586745.1 uncultured Ruminiclostridium sp. | reverse complement strand
CTTGTAGGCCCAAGCGGATGTGGAAAATCAACTCTTCTTTCTATTATATCGGGTCTGTTGAAGGCAACCGGTGGTAAAGTGTTTATAGAAGATGAAGAGGTAATAAGAACCTCTGACAAGGTTGGTTACATGCTTCAGAAGGATTATCTTTTTGACTGGCGCACCATATATCAAAATGTGATTCTGGGTCTGGAAATAAGAAAAATCCTGACTCCGGAGAACAAAGCTTTTGCGCTTTATCTATTAAAAACTTACGGTCTTTATGACTTTAAAGATAAATATCCCAGCCAGCTTTCCGGGGGCATGAGACAGCGGGCAGCCCTTATTAGGACTCTCGCAGTTAAACCCGAAATACTTCTTTTAGATGAAGCCTTCTCCGCATTGGATTATCAAACACGTCTGGCTGTTACTGAGGACATATACAGTATTATAAAAAGCGAAAATAAAACTGCAATAATGGTTACCCATGATATATCCGAAAGCATAAGTATGTCTGACAGGGTAGTTGTGCTCACAAAGCGCCCTGCAGTTGTCAAATGCATCCACGAAATTATATTTGACTGCCCAAAAAGAACACCGCTCAAGTGTCGTGAGCATCCCAGCTTTCGTGAATACTTTAATACAATATGGAAGGAGTTGGATGTGCATGTCTAAACCTATTACTGAACTTTCAGCAGAAAGAATTGCCTATTTGAAAAAAGTGAAAGTTAGAAAAACAGCTACATACATACTCCGGTTATTAATAATCGTTCTTCTCTTTGCATTTTGGGAGATTGCTGCTAGCTTAAAGATCATAGATTCGTTTGTAACAAGTCAACCCTCAAGAATGGTTAAGACTCTTGTTAATCTTTATAAAGGTGGGGATCTTTTTTTACACATAGGAGTTACATGCCTTGAAACCGTGGCCGGCTTTGTTATAGGAACTATACTGGGTACAATTGTAGCAATTATTTTATGGTGGTCAGAATTTACCTCTCATGTTCTTGAGCCATATTTGGTTGTATTAAATAGTCTTCCAAAAGTGGCATTAGGCCCTATTTTCATCATTTGGATAGGAGCAGGTCCCGCTTCCATTATAGCTATGGCATTGGCTATTTCATTAATTGTAACTATCCTTGAAGTCTTAAATGCTTTTCTACAGACCGATGAAGATAAAATAAAGTTAGTTGAAACCTTTGGGGCTAATCGTCTGCAGGTATTCAGCAAGGTTGTTTTCCCATCGAATATTCCGGCTATGATAAATGCTTTAAAGGTTAATGTGGGGTTATCATGGGTGGGGGTAATAACAGGAGAATTTCTTGTTTCCAAAGCCGGTTTGGGATATCTGATTGTGTATGGAGGGCAGGTATTCCAATTGGACCTTGTTATGACCAGTGTGATAATACTAGCTGTTGCTGCGGCTTTTATGTATCAAGGGGTAGTATTGCTGCAAAAATGGCTTACCGGAGGACGGCTTAATAAACAACCTTAAACAGTGCGCAAAATTATTATATAGGAGGGTAATTTTATGAAAAAGATGGGGGTTATACTCATAGCCGTACTAATGTTAATATCTTTAATTCTCTGTTCTTGCGGAAAAGTGACAAATGAAAAAGTGACCTTAAGCGAAGTAACCAGATCAGTTTTTTATGCACCACAATATGCTG
>CAZPIS010000319.1:0-1670 GCA_964586745.1 uncultured Ruminiclostridium sp. | reverse complement strand
CAAGATGCGGATGCCCGCTTCTGAAAGGGCAGCCGATTAAGTGAACTGCCGGAGGGAACATCAATACAATGATATTGAATTTTCACTTGTAGTGTTTAATCATGAAAAACAATCTTTCGAGGAGATAACAGTATGAAGACATTTGATATTATTGTTATTGGGAGTGGGGCAGGGCTTATGGTAATGGAAGCTGCTCTTGCCAACGGCATGAATTGCGCAATTATTGAGAAGTCTAAATTTGGTGGAACATGTCTAACAAAAGGTTGCATTCCGTCAAAAATACTTGTTTATCCCGCCGATTTGGTTCGTGAGTCTGAAAAATCGGATAGGATAGGTATTAGCTTTAGTAAGCCTACAGTTGATTGGACCAAGATTTCAGAGCGAATGTGGACTCAGATAAATCATAGCATTCAGATGGAAAAGAGCCTTAAACAGGTCAAAAATCTACAGGTATATAACGGAATAGCTGAGTTTACAGGTAAAAAAACTTTACGTGTAAAATATGACGATGATAGTTCTTCAGAGGAGATTCAAAGCAATCTTATCATTGTAGCAACCGGAGCAGAGTCTTTTATTCCACCAATAAAGGATATTGAGCAGACGGACTATATTACATCAGAAACCTTTTTTGGAGAAAAGTTTCCTGAAAAACCATGGCCCAGCTTGATAATAGTGGGCGGCGGAGCTATAGGAGCTGAGTTCGCTCATATTTTTTCTGCTTTTGGTACAAAGGTAACAATTGTTGAAATGAGATCACGTATTCTCGCGACCGAAGAAGAGGAAATCAGTAGTCTTGTTAAAGGCGAATTTGAAAACAACGGGATTACAGTGTTGACTAACAGCAAAATTATAGATTCGGGGAGAAACGGTAATTTAAAAACCTTAATCCTGGAAGATGTAATAACAGGAGAAAGAAGGTTTATCGAAGCAGATGAAATATTTCTTGCTTCGGGGGTACGCTCTAACACCAATACATTGCAGCTAATTAATACTGATGTCGAAACGGATGAAAAGGGATGGATAAAAACTAACGAATATTTAGAAACCACTCAAAAAGGAATATATGCAATTGGTGATATAAACGGAAAATATCAGTTCCGACATAAGGCAAATTATGAAGCGGAAATTCTTATACAAAACTTATTTATGCATAATGAAAAAAGAAAGGCTATATATAATGCTGTCCCTTGGGCTATATTTACATGGCCGCAAGTGGCCCATGTCGGTATGACCGAAGCAGAAGCGAAGAGTTCCGGTAAAAGATGTTGGATCGGAAAGAATTATTATTCTCAGATTGCCGGCGGTATTGCTTTAGGAATAAGCAGAAATTCATCGGATAACGGGTTTGTAAAGATTGTAGTTGGAGAGGGAGATACCATACTAGGTGTGCATATAGTAGGCCCTCATGCGTCTATTCTTTTGCAACCTTTTGTATACCTGATGAATGCAAACTATAAATGTGAAAGAAAGCGGATAAATGAAGATAGAAAACTGATGTATCCACCATTGGGAAGCTTCACACCAATCAATGACTCTATGGTTATCCATCCTTCACTAAATGAGCTGACCGCTTGGGTTATTGATAATATTGACTGGGGTGAAGAAGATTAAAACTATTATAAACTCTACATTAAACATAACTAATGAGAAGGGTGAACTTTTAAACCTAT
>CAZPIS010000318.1:0-1677 GCA_964586745.1 uncultured Ruminiclostridium sp. | reverse complement strand
CTGTAATAACAAGTTGATAATTTTTATTAAGGCCGATTGCGAGAATTCCTTCTTGCAAGATAGAAATAATCATTACACCAATGAACGTTCCGCTAATGGAAGCAAGTCCACCGGCCATAGAGGTTCCTCCCATAACACAGCCGGCGATGGCTTCGTTGTTATATTGGTCACCATAACCGGGTTGAACAGTTGTATAAGCTGCCACAAAAAATATTGCCGCAATTCCTGCCAATGAGCCACAAATCACATAAGCCGTCATCTGCCATTTTTTTACGTTAACGCCGGATAGCCTTACTGCTTCCTTATTACTGCCCAAACTGAGGAAATATCTTCCCATTTTTGTTTTATTCAGAACAATAGAGCAGATAATTGCAGTGACAAGTAAAATAACAAGTCCAACAGGAAAATATGTATTACCAACTTTTATCTTAATTAAATTTCTGTACCAGCCATTTTCCTGCGACAACTGCGGCCAACTGACCGACTGAGCTTTTGTAAATACTGATGCAATACCTTTGCTGATTTGCATGATGGCCATTGATGTAATGAAGGAAGGAACATTCTTATATGCTACAAGATACCCGTTTAAAACGCCATAAAGCATACCAATTAATACACATGAGATTAAGCATAGCCAGAGCGGCCATTTAAAATGTGTTAACAGGTAACCCGACATAATTGCCGCACAGAACATAACAGGTCCGATTGAAAAATCAATACCACCGGTAGCAATAACGAAAGTAACGCCTAATGCCAGAAAGCCAAGAAAGTATGCATAATTCATCGCACTTAATAACCTGTTGTAGCTTACGAAATTTTTAGCGAATAATGCGAAAAAACCATACATGACTAATAAGACCAAGCACAGGACGATTCGATTAAAACCTAATTTCTTTACTAATGGGTTTTGTTTAATCTGATACACGTTTTCCCTCCTGCATTTGTGTTAAAAGAATGCTTTAATTAAATCTACACACCTGAATAATATATATATTTTTAAATAGCCTACTATGAATATAAGGGAAAGTAATATTAAATTAAATGTGAAATCTTATAAAGAAATATCGAAATCTTATAAAGAATGGCCGGGCATAATTATTTTGCATGAAATCATCAAAACATACTCCTAACGGTGTCAGGAGTATGTTGGGGGGGTATATAATCATATTTTTATTTCACAAGACTTTTATGTGGAAATTTCTAATCAAGCTATAAAAATCTCTTGATTTTGGGAAATGCTGATTAATCAAATATTCTCCTTAATCTTGATTTCATGGTTAGTGTAATAATTGTTATCTTTCGGTTTTATATTAAATACTAGATAATCGAAAAGTATACTTAAGGGTTTTGAGCCTTGTACCTGGGGCTGCTGAGTTATTGTAGCGTCTATAGTCCCATCTTCCACAAGTATTTTTGTGGTGGGTACACAATCATAGCTTATAATTTTAAGCTTTTTCTCTAAATTTACTGATTTAACAGCACGACAAGCGCCATATACTCCTGCTGATGCCAGAAATAATGAGTCCGTTTCAGGGTGTTTTTCAAGTAAGGCCTTGGTAACTTCAAAGCTAATAAAATCATCATCATAATTTTCAACTATATCTACTATTTTAATTTCACGGCAATATTTTTCGAGGGCTTTTTTAAAGCCGTTTACTCTCTCGGAATGACATAGAA
>CAZPIS010000317.1:0-1689 GCA_964586745.1 uncultured Ruminiclostridium sp. | reverse complement strand
TTTCGTCCATTATAATAACCACAGCATCAGAAATAGGACTTCCATTAGTATCTTTAACCTTTCCTGTAATTGTTCCTGATTTTAAATGAGGGTTAGGGATTAAAGATAGATCTATACGAACTGTCTCTGATATACCGTTAATGTTTTTCCTGTTTGATTGACCTAAGATATATTCATCTTTAATAATGGACATAGCGATGCCTCCCTATTATCCGTTGTTATATGATATGTTGATAAATCAGAAATGGTGCAAACAAATTAGTTTTTTCACAACAAATTATTCGTTGTCATATACTGTTCTGTAATGGATAATGAGGGGGAAATGAATTGAGTAAGACTGTTGTTCCATCTCCACCCCAGAGAGTCATTATAGCTGATGAGAATCAAGAGATTCTGGAAAAATTAGTATTAAGCGAAATGACCTGGGATGAGAATACCGTTATGGGAAACGTTAGTGACAAGCATACGGGTAAACCAATTGAGGGCGCTTGTATTAAGATATGTGATAATGGATACAATCCTATAGCGTATAATTTTTCTGATATTGATGGCAATTTTAGTATAGAGGGCAGCTTTAGCCCATCAATCAGGGTAATTGCTGCTAAAAGAAGCTATGAGACAATTTCAAGTGACGCCCTGCCCTCTGCAGGACTGTATAGAAAAGCATTGAATTTGGAGATGACACCTGCACCAAACTATGGCCTGATTATATTCGGAGGTGTAAAAGACCAGCAGCAAAAACCAATCCCAGGTGCCAGAGTGACCGCTTACAGAGCTCAGAGCCTTAATCCTTACGATTTTACTTTTACTAACCAAGAAGGCCTTTATATTTTTGATAATATCGAGTCCGGAATCTATAGAATTTCTATACAATCACAAAATTTTAATGAAAGAATACTTAACATAGAAATTAATCGGGAGTTGCCTATTATAACACTGGAAACAGTATATCTGAAAAAGAGGCTTCTAAAAGGAACAATACACGGTATTATTACAGATAAGAATAAGATTCCTTTGAGCAATGCACTGGTTATTCTTTGCAACGGCAACAATGTTCCCATTCAAGTTACTTATACAAATGAGGACGGAATATACGTATTTTATAAGCTTGATCAGGGAACATACACCGTAATTGCAAAATAATTTTTTAAAAAGCTCCCGATTTTAAAACGGGAGCTTTGGTATATGGATTAGCCTATTAGGCTTCAATTTTCCTGTTCTGTATTCTTTACTGGAATCTTACCAAGAATAACAATCAGAATATAAAAGGCGATTAGAGCAGCAAAAACACCTGCTAATCCAAGCGCTGATACCTCAAGGCCTTGAAATATGAGTTCTGTATTCATTGTTACTTCTCCCTTCTATAGACCAACTATTCTGCCTATTAAAACAAGAATCATACTACCGGCTACAACCGAACCTAACTGGCCCGATACATTGGCTGCAACGGATTGCATAAGTATAAAGTTATGCGGATCCTCATCCTTAGCCATTTTTTGAATAACACGAGCCGACATGGGGAATGCGGAAATACCTGCTGCACCGACCATGGGATTGATTTTTTCTTTTCTAAAGAGATTTAATAGTTTAGCAAACATAACTCCGCCTGCTGTATCGAAAATGAATGCAACCAGACCCAGCAACATGATTAAGAGGGTATTCTTTGTCAGGAAGTCTTGGGCGGTCATG
>CAZPIS010000316.1:0-1700 GCA_964586745.1 uncultured Ruminiclostridium sp. | reverse complement strand
AATGTTTTCTTATTTATTTAATACCACTGAGATTGTTGATATTAGAGCCCTTAAGGATATTAGTCTATATACTGTTATCGAAGAATCCGATGCCGACTTGGTACTGCTAATGTACCATCAGAATAATGTTACCGGTGAAATGTTTGATTTTAAATAATAATGCGAATTGTCAAACCCCCGTCCCCCTGAATTAACTTAGTATGTTAAACAACAGGTTATAACGGGTAAATATATATATGATTTTTAGAGGAGAATGTTATGTTTATTCATGCGTCACCCCTTCAGGGCGGAAACATAAGTAAATATTCGATGTACACGAATATACATATTAACGGGCAAGCAGGCTCACTTCGGGAACCTGCATATGGTTTTGCCGCTTCTCCTGCTGAAAAAAATAAAGCTTCAGAACTTGGTAATCTCCAAAAATCTAATGAAATCACCGGATGCCAAACCTGTAAAAATCGAAAATATGTTGATGGCTCAAGTGATCCCGGTGTCTCATTTAAGACGCCCACAAGTGTTGCTCCCCAGGCTTCTTTCTCCGCAGTTTCTTCACATGAGCAAGAACATGTCTCAAGAGAGAATGCAAAAGCCTTAAAAAACGATAGAGAAGTTGTTTCGCAATCGGTTCGAGTTTATACAGACATCTGTCCCGAATGCGGAAGGGCTTATTCTTCAGGAGGCAAAACCACTACCGTAACTAAAGGTGAAACACAAAAACCCGATTATTTTAAGGATAAAATGAATAAGTTCTTCGAAGGCCATTTTGGTAAGAAAGTTGATACATATATCTAATAGGCTATAAATGCCAAAAGAAGCAAGAGAACCCCTCTTGCTTCTTTTATTTATTTAATCTTACATAGTAGTACTACAGCGTTCACATAAGGTCGGATGGTCGTGAGAGCCGCCAACTGTTTCGGAGTAAATCCAACAGCGCTCACACTTCTCGCCGTCGGCTTCCATAACTTCAACCTCAACTTCGGAATTACCGCTTTCGGCTAATTCCACTTGGGAAGTAATAAATACGGTAGGAAGTATCTCAAGATTCTCTTTAAGCAACTTAAGAACATCTCCGTTAGCCTTCAGTACAACTTTTGCCTGGAGAGACTGACCAATGAGCTTTTTGTTTCTGGCTTCTTCCAGAGCTTTTAAAACGCTGTCACGAACCTCAAGAATCTTACTCCATTTTTGGTCAAGGGCTTCATTCTCAAACTCAGCTTTAGCTTCGGGCCAATCATTCAGCATAACGCTCTCGGCGTTATCTTTATCGGTATGCGGCAAATACTGCCATATTTCATCTGCAGTAAAGGCCAGAACCGGCGCCAAAAGCCTTGTCAACGTATCAAGTATTATAAACATAGCTGTCTGTCCTGCACGGCGAGATTTATCTTCCGATTTGGAAGCGTACATCCTATCCTTAGTTACATCCAAATAAAAGCTGCTCATATCAACAACACAGAAGTTGTGGATAGCATGGAGCATGGTATGAAATTCGTATTCAGAATAAGCTCTCTCAATCTTGGCTACAAGCTGATTAAGTTTAAGAAGTGCCCACTTATCCAGTTCTTCCATATCATTGTACGAAACACTGTTCTTATTCGGATCAAAGTCGCAAATGTTACCCAGAATAAATCGAGCGGTATTACGAATCTTTCTGTAGCTCTCGGTAAGCTGCTTTAGAATATCGTTCGAAATACGGA
>CAZPIS010000315.1:0-1704 GCA_964586745.1 uncultured Ruminiclostridium sp. | reverse complement strand
ACAGCAAGCTCTTTTTGGTAATCAGTCATAATTGGGTTTATAATCTGTGATAAAATTGTATAAACCTTGCTTTCAAGCTTTTCTTGGTGGGCCTTTATAGTCGCTGTATCCTTGCTGTATTTAATAGTTAAAAGTCCGTTTGAATTATATACCATACCCTTGTAATAGAGAATCTCGGGGTTTTCTCTTAAACATAAATTGATTATATCCACTATCCGGTCAAATTTATCGGTGTATTCATTTTTTGGTAACACAACGCTTGTTTTGGCTGAAAGTAATGTTTCTAATATCAAATCATAGACCTGAAGAAAACCGGCAGGCTTTTTAACCGAGTCCTCATTGCTCACAGGCTCGACACTGGTAGGGTTATCATACCGTACAAGGCCCAGTGACAAGGCAGTTTTCACAGGTACTGCGGCTGAGTTTATAAGGTTCTCAATGAGGCTCTCGCCGTTACTGCAAATTGCAAATAAAGAGCTGTAAATCATGCCGACAGAATCGTCCTTGATAAGTTCAGGCTTATTGAAATAATCAATATCAGAAATTTTTAGACCGTTTTTATCGCAAAGAGTATGTATAGAGCTAATGAAATCCTTTCGTTCTACAGGATAGCCTAAATGTCGCAAAATCATGGCTGCAAAGGATACCCCATCAAGTTTACTTAATGGGCCAAGAGTTGACGGTGATGTTCCCACAATCATTCCGGATTTTACGGCATATGCCATGTAGGGTCTTGCCCACGGTAATATAAGAGATTTATCGGTATAAGGCGATAGTATTACATTTATATCGTCTAATGATAATTGTTTAACCTCCGGACTTTTTCCAAAGAAATTTAAAAGTAGTGTTATTCCTATCTGGCGATTAAGCATTGCTCCAAGATCAGGGTTATAGCTGTTGGTTGAAGCGCCGGCAAACAGTCCCAAGCTGTAAAGCTGCCAAGCCTCAGATTCATGTCTGTATGTTGACTCAGCAAAGGCGATTTGTGTAGTAGAGAGCAAACAGCATACTATTAATATTGATGCAAGAATCATTTTTGTCTTTTTCATATTAACCAACTTTTCATACGTTAAGATTGCTTACATTATACCGTTTTAGGGCTATGATATACAAGAATTGTCATGATATTTTAACATATTTGACCAAATAGGTAGTTCAATACAAATTGCATTAGGCCGGTAATAATAAGACAATAAAAAAAGGAGCATTCGCTCCTTTTCTGGCATATTAGACTCTATCTTCAATTTTAACATAATCAGTGCGTTTCTTAATGCACTTGTATGCGGGTCGGATAATTTTACATCCGTTCAAATGCTCCTCAATAATATGAGCGCACCAGCCTACAATTCTTGAAATAGCAAAAATCGGAGTATTCATTTCCAATGGAATACCGAGCATATTATATACAAAGCCCGAGTAAAAGTCGATATTGGCACACATTGGTTTATCAGTATTCCGAATTTCTCTGAAAACCTTGGGCGCAAGGTCTTCAATCTTGGTGTAAAGCTCAAATTCATCGCTTCTTCCAACCTGTTTAGCCAATTTTTCAGCTTGTTCTTTTAATAGGATACACCTAGGGTCAGAAAGAGTATAAACTGCATGACCCATTCCATATAAAAGTCCGGTATGGTCAAAGGCATCTTTCATGAATATTTTTGTAATATATTCACGTATCTGGGCATCGCTTCCCCAATCCTTTACTTC
>CAZPIS010000314.1:0-1739 GCA_964586745.1 uncultured Ruminiclostridium sp. | reverse complement strand
CTCAGCAGAATCATCTCACCGATATACATAATAAATGTAACGACTGATGCCACAATTGACGGAAGTAATACTGAAAGTGTTTTCTTCTTTTTAAGCAGAAATGAACCGGCATATATACCTGCTGTTACGCCAAACACGACAAAGAATAAACTCATAAGAACCGCTGAAAGAGCCGATACTGTAATTTCTCCATCCCTGAAAAATGCGGTAAAACATGCTAAAATGCAAAGACCCAGAAACAGAGCAGTGGATACCGATTGAATCACCAGTGATTTTTGTCTGCTTTTGTTTTTGGTAATAATCATTTGAGCAAAGCCATAAAAACAGTTCAAAATAGCAAGTATTAAAATAACGGAAATAATATAAAAATGAATTTTGAATGCCGGACTATAATCTCCAATCAGCACATCAATTGCCCGCCATGTCCTTGTCTGATAGTTTTCCGGAGGTACATAACACATAAACATTTGCCAACTCTCAAGGGTTGTCTTAACAGTAGATGTAACAATGATCTTGCTTTCAAGCAACAGTTCCGATACAAAAAAGACGACGAGAGATATCGCCGAAGCTGCAGCCAATGCAAATTTTTCGGCATATTTCATCAACCCCGGTAAAAGTAACACAGCAATTATGACTGCCAGACTAATTGGCGTATATGGAATAATGTATTTCGGATAATTTTCTGCTAAAACTGTTCCATTGCGTACCATATCGGCAACTACCTTTACGCCCATATACAGGGGATAAAACGATGCTATAAGTACGCCAATCACAGAGAATAGATAAAACTTCTTAAAATGGGTCATTTATTTCCCTCCTTTAAAACCAAATCAGTGTATATCGTTCTGTCAGCCGCTTCTTTTAGGTCCTTCCATTCATCAGACATTGGTGCTTTGCCGCAACCCGAAAGAAAAAGAATGAGTAGCGTTAACGCAAACAAATAACAAAAAATTCTTTTCATAGATCATCCACCTTTTACGAAGCATTTGTCAAAAGCACATACCCAATCGCAATGGCAAACACTGTAAAACAAATAACTGAAATGCTTGACAGTTTACTATAAGACAGAATGCGGTCTATGCGTACCCGTATCTTTGCACCGCCGAATGCTGAGACATAAATATTCCTGCTTTCGGCACAGTCAACAAGAGCCATTGCATAAGCCTTTTTCTCATCTTCACCACAGTTTGCCAACACTCTCTCATCACAGGCAAGTTCGGTTTCCTCCAGAAACTTCTTTAAAAATAGCCATATAAACGGATTGAACCAGTGAACAGAGGCGGAGAAAATAGCAAGGATACGCCATAAATTGTCCTTACGATGAATATGCGCCCTTTCGTGAGCCACAATATATTGCAAGTCACGCAGCTCATATCCTTTTGGAATAATAATTCTCGGGCGAAAAACACCATATGTTGCAGGTGCGGTTATTTTATCTGATACATAAATATTATCTCGTAAAAGGCTGGCATCCTTTAATTCGGATTTTGTTATGATATAAATAACTATAGAAAAAATTATTAGGGCAACAGCAATAATAACCCATACCATAGAAGCAATACGGAACAAATCTTCAAGTATATTTACTTTATAGGTAATGGGATGATACTTGTTTGCCGCCATAATATGATTTGTAACTGCAAAATCTAAGGTGCCATCATATATCACCACAGTCTTTGTAGTAAATTTTGAAATCAATGTCATAAGACTATATTTACTTGTCATTCCGATTGGAATCC
>CAZPIS010000313.1:550-1742 GCA_964586745.1 uncultured Ruminiclostridium sp. | reverse complement strand
ATCTTTTTGCTTCTAATCATGAGGGAAAAAAACAAAGAGGCGCTATTCGTAGAAAGAAATAGTAATTCACATCTTTGGGCATAATGCTCTAAAAATTGTTTATAACAAACAAAAAGAGTAAAAAAATATCGTGATTTTTTTACGATTATATTTTATAATATAAAGAAAATGATAAGACAGATTCCTCAACACAATAGCACCAAGTGATTATTGCAACTAAGGGGTATAATGTTTCTGAATCTGAAAAAAGATATCAATTCTGTCAATAAAAAAATACCAGAAAGTTTAAAAGCAGCATTCTTTATTATTCTTAGTTTGTTGTTTATTATAGTTGCGTTTGTATACAATACTCCTTATGAAATATGGACGGGTTGTATTAAGATTCTGAGTTCCCCTGCAAATCTACTTACAGACTATATCCAGCTATCAAATATCGGAGCAACTTTTATGAATGTGGCTATAATGATTCTTATAAGTGTTGCTCTAGTCAAAATTAATAAACTTGAAATTAATGGACCACTCATGGCGGCTATTTTTACTGTAGCGGGATTCTCATTTTTCGGTAAGAATTTATTTAACTCCATCCCGATTACTTTAGGTGTATTCTTGTTTGCTAAAATGAATCGCAAGCCGTTCAAAAACTATGTGTTACAGGCTTTGTTTGGCACCGCTTTAGGGCCTTTGGTAAGTGAATTTGCTTTTAATCTTGGGCTTCCGATTTGGCAAGGAGTATTTTGGGGCGTGGTGGTTGGTATTATTGCCGGATTTCTTGTATCCCCTCTGGCTAAAAGCTTTCCGGGATTTCATCACGGATTCAATCTATATAACATTGGATTTACGGCGGGAATTATCGGTATGTTTTTTATGGCTGTTTTGCGTAGTAAGGGCATTGATGTTAACACTGTAACCATTGTTTCTTCGGGAAACAACCTAAGCTTTTCCGTTATACTCTATTCAATCTTCACTGTTATGTTATTTATCGGACTATATAATAACAAGTGGAGCTTTAATGGCTATAGTAAACTACTGAAAGAGTCCGGAAGAGGTGGTACAGATTTTTCAGAATCATCAGGGGATGGGCTTACAATAATTAATATGGCATTATTAGGTTTTTTGACTACTTCGTATGTGTTGGTGATAGGCGGAGAATTAAACGGGCCAACTATAGGCGGTATCTTGACAATTGTTGGTT
>CAZPIS010000313.1:0-540 GCA_964586745.1 uncultured Ruminiclostridium sp. | reverse complement strand
GTATTCTGTTATTGCACCAGAAAGCTGCTCATCTATTTTATGGAGAAGCTGGGAACACAAAGAAACCGCCGCAAACGCACTTAAACTTACACCTGAAGATATGCTAAGAGAAAAGTTTATTGATGGTATTATTGAAGTAATGTTAAGAAATATTATTCCGATTATTATAGGAGTTTTTATCGCCAAGCTGCTCAACATATACGAGTATAATTCGACAGTGGCTATTCTGGCAGCTCTTTTTGGTACAACTCTTGCTCCTATAGCCGGCCATTATGGAGTTATTTCGGGTATACTAGCCGGCATTCTCCATATGGCAGTAACCATGAATATTACTTATCTTCATGGAGGGATGAATCTATATAATAATGGTTTTTCGGGAGGATTCATTGCTGCTGTACTTATTCCACTTCTAAATTCAATAAAAATGAGTATTAACACAAAAAAAACTACTGATGTGAAATAAAGTTTCTTATTCAAGTTTAGTGTTTCTTGAACTTGACAAAAGCTTTTACAGGCTTTATTATATATGAGTCACACCAA
>CAZPIS010000312.1:0-1745 GCA_964586745.1 uncultured Ruminiclostridium sp. | reverse complement strand
AATGATTGCGTTATCCCACCATGAACGTAAAGATGGAAGCGGATATCCATATAACCTTAAAAACAACGAAATACCTGTGCCGGCAAGAATAGTAGCAATTTCAGACGTATACGACGCATTGACGACTAATAGAATATACCGTAAAAAAATGCTTCCCCACGAGGTTGTTGACTACATGAGCTCACTTTGCAGCAAGCATTTTGATAAAATGGTGCTTGATGCATTCATAAGCCATATTGCCAATTATCCTGTAGGAACTGCGGTGAAGCTTAATTCAGGAGAAAAAGGACTTGTTGCAAAGTACAATAAAAATTTTCCTAACCGTCCGGTCATAAGAGTTGTAATTGATGAAAACGGTAAAATGTTGGTTAAACCAAAAGAAGTAGATTTATTAAGAAGACAAGAGTATCGGATAGTTGATATATGGGATATATAAAATGCGAGTATATGACTTGCATTTTTTTCTAAAAAGCAATTTTTATCATTTCACTTTTCGGACTTTCGTGTACAATGAATCTATAGTATAAAACGGATTACTGTTAAGGGGGAAAAGATGAAATTTGAAGGTATTAAAATTTCAGATTTAAAAGCCGGTGAGAGTATTAACGGAATATATCTATTGAGAAATGTGGAATTAAAACTGTCATCGAATAAAAAGGCTTATTTGGATATTATTCTGACTGACAGCACAGGTAATGTACCGGCAAAGTGGTGGGATTCAAGTGAAGCGGATTATGCTACGTTAATTCCGAATAAGCTATACTATGTGAATGCCAGGGTGGATTTATGGAAGGATTCCCTGCAACTGACTCTTAATAAGATTAAGCTTGCCGATGACGAGGACCAAAAGCAAATAGCAAATTTTGTTCCTGCTGCGCCGCTTTCACCGGAAAAGATGATAGAAGAGATATATCTATTTGCGGCCAGGATTAAAAAAGCAGAAATCCGTTCGCTGGTTATGACTGTTCTTGACCAGAAAGAGGAAAAGCTTTTATTTTATCCTGCGGCTAAAAGTCTCCATCATGCAGTCAGAAGCGGACTATTATATCATATAGTACGCATGCTTCGCAGTGGGGAAGCATTATGTAATGTTTATGAAGGGGTTGATCCGGACTTAATCTTTGCAGGAATTATTCTTCACGATTTGGCCAAGATTGGGGAGCTTTCCAGTAATGAACTTGGGATTGCCGAATACTCAAAGCAGGGACAGTTTCTGGGTCATATTATTATGGGAGTGGAAGAACTGGACAGAGCAGGTAAACTGGTCGGAGCTTCGGAGGAAACCATGCTGCTTTTGAAGCATATGATTGTCAGCCATCATTATGAGGCTGAATTTGGAAGTCCTAAAAAGCCGTTGTTTTTAGAAGCAGAATTATTGCACTATATTGATATGATAGATGCCAGAGTTTATGATTTCCAAAATGCAACAAAAGACATCGAGCCGGGGCAGTTTTCTGAACCGGTGTGGTCATTGGATAGAAGATGCATATATAAATTGGGGTTTCCTGAATAAATACAAATGAATGTGTTTTTGGAGGATTTAAAATGGTAAAAAACTATATTTTGGATACTAATGTAATAATTCATGATCCTTATTGTTTTTATAACTTTGAGGATAATAATATTATCCTTCCCATAGTTGCCATAGAAGAGCTGGATAATATTAAGAGCCGTGAAGGAATGGTAGGCTATCATGCTAGAATGGCAGCACGTGAATTAAATGGATTAAGAGAAAGAGGAAATCT
>CAZPIS010000311.1:0-1775 GCA_964586745.1 uncultured Ruminiclostridium sp. | reverse complement strand
TTGTACGTGAAATTACAGCTCTTGGCCTTAAAGAAGCAAAGGAAGTTACAGAAAACGTTCCTAATACAATAAAAGAAGGTCTTTCCAAAGATGAAGCCAATGCTATCGCTGCGAAGTTTAAAGAAGTTGGCGCAACAGTTGAAGTTAAATAATTTTATAGCATATAAAAAAGAGAGCGTTTGCTCTCTTTTTTTATCAGATTTTTTGCAATCGAATTGTATCATTAGGTCCTGTCTCATTTAATGGAAAGGATATTAATCCAAGTGCTTCATAGTCAAATAAATGTAAAGCTAAATAGGGCGGCCATCATAATAATCACCGGGGAACAAGTCAAGGTCATCATCTGAAATTTCAAGATTATTAAAACAATGTAAATCTATCCCCAATTCAAAGTCGTCAAGACCACTCCAATAACCGGTTTCATCATACTCAGTATCTTTGTGTCTATGTCTCCAAAGTCTTATTAATAAACCGGATATAACAAGAGACAGTATTATTGCTCTTGCCAGAAGGTTGCCTACTATTAAGGAAAATATGATTGCCGCTAAAATAGAAAGCATAATGGTAAATTTCAGTATTTTAGCATAAAACCTATTTTTTATTGCAGGACTCAAAACTTCCATCTCCCTTGATAAAAATCCTCAAATATTAAATATTCATCTAAATATATTATACATGAAAAAAATTAAAAATAGAAGAAAATAAAATATTTGGTAATCTAATCATAAGGACATTCAGATTATTCCAAGCACCTTTTTTATGTCGTTAATTTTATAATAATTACTTGAAATACCCATCTGACTAAATTCGGTTACATCAAAAACAATATAATCAAAATAATTAATTTTTTCTTTGTCCATCATAAGATTCATATCATCCAGCACTTTGCGGGCATCATTGCTATTTTTCGTAATATAGTATCTCACTCCACTATTAGGCAACATATCATATAAGGCCTTATCTTTCCAGACAATGTCAGGAACATATACGGTAATACTATGGTCATCCTCGTTTTTGTTCAATCCAAAAAGGAAAGAAAAGAAATGCTGCTTTTGTGATGGACTCTTTTTATAGGAATACTCAAGTTTTCTATTACGAATTTCGGCAAGTAATTCTTCGGGCAAAAATTTATTAACATTTTTGGATTGAATAATAAGGGAAGTGTCTACTTCTATTACGACATCATGATCTCCTTTAAGCAAAGATAATATTTCATAGCTAATATTTGTTTTTAAGTTCCCTTTTTCCGCATTGTAAAGCAATGAAAATTGAGGCACACCACTATTCTCTTTGTTTCCGGTTTCGGTTAGCTTTAATTTATAATTTGCCATAATAGATCATACTCCTCTTATATTCTTAGTAATTACAAATTATATTATAACAGTCTTTTAGCTTTATGTCCCATGGGCTATAATAATAATTATAGAATAAAAGAGGAGGAATATTAAATGAAAGTATATGTTATGTTTGCCGATGGCTTCGAGGAAATAGAGGCACTGTCCGTTGTTGATGTATTAAGACGCGGTGATGTTGAAACAGTAATGGTTTCTGTAAAAAACGATAAGATTATTTTAAGTAGCCATGATATACCGGTTATAGTTGATATAACCTTGGAAGAGATTGAAATTATGCCGGAAGACATGATTGTTATACCGGGAGGAGGCAAGGGAGTTAAGAAGCTATCAGAGTCAGAAGCCCTAAAGAACTTGTTAGTGAAGCATCAAGAAAAACAAGGTCTGCTTGCGGCGATTTGCGCAGGTCCTACAATTCCCGGG
>CAZPIS010000310.1:0-1844 GCA_964586745.1 uncultured Ruminiclostridium sp. | reverse complement strand
AAAATTAATATTTATTATTAGCGAATTAAGAAAAGTCCTAAAACAAGCTCAGTTAATATGGGGGTTATAGCTTCCTTCTACGAATTGCACCTCTTTGTCTTTTAGGTCTATGATTAGAGACTAAAAGATTAAGAAGCCTCTCCTGTTCATCTATTAATTTTGAGATTCCTAAAACAAATGATTGTACTTCCTTCTCTTTTGCAAGTATCCTTAAGGCTCTTACAACTGCATCTACAAAATGTTTATCCAATGTATCCGATGTAAATTGCCGTGCCAACGGACACACTGGAACAGCCCGAGCATCAATTTTTATACTCATAGCTCCATTGTGGGTCATGTATGGAGTCAAAGGGAAAATTCGGCATGCTAAAGGCCTTAGTTCACGTTGGCATTGGTTTGTACATATCGCAATTAATACCTGCTTGTTATTGCCATAGGTAAAATCCGAAAGTTCAATTTTCAACCAAGGAGGGAGCTCAGAGAACATTACTTCTTCACCGGGGAAAAGGTACATTCCTGCATCTTCACAAGGCGAATCACAACAAGCCTTGCCACATAGTGCTCCGCAATCTGATTGAATAGGTGTAACCTTATCAAGAATTTTATAGACCCTTTCATATAGTTCACGTTTTATCATTAATTACTCTCTCATTAATACTATTTTGGTAAGTGCAGCCTATTATTTGGGCTGCCATGGTAGCAAACAATTTTAGATTTTTTTAAGAAAGTCAAGAATAGCCGGTGTTGACGGAGGACACCCTCCTATTGTTTTGTATATTTCTGATGTGCATTTTCCTATACCAATCCCGCATAAGGGAGCCCTTTGGTATCCTTTTTCCCAATTCTGCCTTTTTGAGAACATCCTTAGTCATTTTCCATATGTCTTGGCCATACGTTGTAATAATTCTGTTATTCATTGTTTTCACCCAAAGCTTTTAATTCACTTATATTGATTATATCAAAGTCTTCCGGTCTCTTTCCGGTCTGCATACAATGTAATACCGCGAATGCTGTGTCAAGGCTCGTTAGACAAGGAATAGAACGTTCAACGGATTTTCTTCTGATTCTGAATCCATCCCTTTGGGCATTTCGTCCCTTTGTAGGTGTATTTACTATCATTTTTATTTTACCTTGCTCCATTAACTCAATAATATTTGGAGAACCTTCATTAAGCTTTTTGACACTATTGGTGGCAATAGCGTGTTGATTTAAATACAGAGCCGTTTTTCCGGTAGCGTACAATGTGTAACCTAACCTTTCAAAACCATCTGCCAATTCTATTAATTCAGGCTTATCAGTATCTCTCACGGTAAAGAGAATTCCGCTTCCCGACTCAGGGAACACAAATCCCGATGCCACAAGTCCCTTTAAAGTTGCCTCATGCAAGTTTTTAGCAATTCCCAGAACCTCGCCCGTCGACTTCATTTCAGGCCCCAGTCCTGTATCTACCTCATGGAGCTTTTCGAAGGAAAACACCGGAACCTTAACGGCTACAAAATCTTTTTCTTTATACAAGCCGGTTCCATATGGAAAATCTGATAATTTTTTGCCCATCATTATGCGAGTTGCCATTTTAATAAGCGGTATTCCTGTAACCTTGCTTATATAAGGCACAGTACGGCTTGACCTTGGGTTTACTTCAATTACATAGATTTCGTTATTGTAAAGAACATATTGAATATTAACTATACCGATTACATTAAGTGCCTTGGCCAGCTTTTCGGTATAATCTGCAATTTTGTCCTTAATTTTGAATGAAAGGCTTTGAGGCGGATACATGGATATGCTATCTCCCGAGTGGACGCCGGCTCTTTCTATATGCTCCATAATTCCGGGAATCAAAA
>CAZPIS010000309.1:0-1890 GCA_964586745.1 uncultured Ruminiclostridium sp. | reverse complement strand
CCCCTATGCGAACCGGAGATGATTCATTTGAAAAGCCCGGTACAAGGCGTTCAAAGTGGAGATAAGAGAACTGCGATAGTACCAGGCTATCTACTAAATTGAATTTTTTTGAATCGAATCTGTTCAATTCATTTTTTACATAATCAATAACATTTTTCATTTAGTTGTTTCCTGTTATTATTTTGTACTGAACTTGTAAATAGTCGCATGATGGTAAGTCTGCCCTGCCATAAGTATGGGAGACGGAAAGTGGCTATATTTCATTGAATTAGGATAAAATTGAGTCTCAAGACAAAAACCGTGCCACTTGTCATATAAATGACCACCCTTACCTAGCCCTGCACCCTTCAGACCATTACCGGAATAAAATTGGACAGCGGGTTTAGTGGTTAATACTGTCATTAATAGACCTGATTCCGGATTATATACCTCTGCAATCTCCCGGGGTGTATTTCCTGCCGGAGTCCTTAATACAAAATTATGGTCATAACCGTTTCCAAATTTCATTTGTTCATTGTCGTAAGAATCTGAAAGCCCTTCTCCTATGCGCTTTAGCTGAGCAAAGTCAAAGGGAGTATCCTTAACACTGTAGATTTCGCCCGTGGGCAACAGTTCAGGGTTTATAGGCGTGTAGAAATCTGCATCAATTCTGAGCTCTTGATTTAGTATTGTTCCGGAGTCATGGCCGGAAAGGTTAAAATATGCATGGTTTGTTAAATTAACAATGGTATCCTTGTCCGATGCAGCATAATAATAGATTTCTAGTGTATTTTCGTCTGTAAGGCGATAAATTACTCTAACTTCCAGGTTTCCCGGGTAATTCTCATCCATGTCAGGGCTGAACAAACTTAATTCAAGAGCCTCCTTATCTTCTGACAAGATTTTGGCATCCCACACTTTTTTGTCATAGCCTATGACTCCACCATGTAACTGGTTATTTCCTTCATTTTTATTCAAAGTATATGTAATGCCATTGAGGTCGAAAGATGCGCCTTCCATACGATTTGAGTTGCGGCCGATCAGTGCGCCGAAAAAAGGAGACCTATCAAGGTAATCCTCCAGCTTATCATAGCCCAATACCACATCGACCAAATTTCCATTCTTATCCGGAACATAAAGTGATACAACTATTCCGCCATAATTTAATATTTCTGCTTTTAAACCGTTTTTATTGGTGAGCGTATAAAGATTTACACCGGTTCCATCCGGTAAGCGTCCAAAAGGTTTAGATGTAATACTCATAGATTGACCCCCATCATAGTATTTTTAACTCTTCCATTATACACCATAAGCTGGTAATATTACAATTATACAGTGACAGCGATACTCTTGATTGTTTTAATCAAAATTTAATCTTATTTATAGGCTCCCTTTATTAAAATGAGTTAAAATAGACAGGATAAAAACTAATTCAAGTGTTTTCCGTCTCTAAAAGGGCGTGTATTGCGTAGATTTAGTGTGGGAATATATCTTCCCCTATTGTATGACAAGCGTTTGACCTTATTAAAAAATATATTATGAGGGAAATATGAAAACTTTATTGATTGCAATAAATGCAAAATATGAGCATGAGAGCTTGGCGGTATGGTGTTTAAATGCCGCTTGCCTAAAACAAAACATTCCGGTAACGGTGATGCAATACTCCATAAATGATTCTTTGCAAAGAATCTGGGCTTCAATTTTAGAAGAAGCTCCGGATGTAGCAGCTTTTTCCTGTTATATATGGAATCGTGAATTGATTGTTAAATTGATTAGCGATTTAAAAAAGGCAAGGCCCGAATGTAAAATTATTGTCGGAGGCCCTGAAGTCAGCTATGAAGGCTCTGAAAATGAGTTTTGCTCTATAGGAGCAGACTTTGTGGTTAAGGGTGAGGGTGAAGAAAAGTTTCC
>CAZPIS010000308.1:0-1913 GCA_964586745.1 uncultured Ruminiclostridium sp. | reverse complement strand
TGATCGAGGCGAAAAGGAAGAATTTTTGTCGGTCAAGCTTGAAGCTCCGGAGGCAAGAATTGTGGACTGGCTTAAAGGGCGGACCCTTTCAAGATCCGGCTCCATATTCAGCGAGATAATAGAGAATGCCGTTGAGGATGCCTATAAACGTCTAATTGCACCATCTATTGAGAATGAAATAAGAGGGAGCCTTACAGAAGCGGCTTCGGAGCAGGCAATAAAGGTTTTTTCCGAAAATTTGAGGAACCTTCTTTTACAGCCTCCCGTAAAGGGGAAAACCGTGCTGGGTCTGGACCCGGCATATCGTACCGGCTGTAAATTGGCTGTTGTAAATGAAATCGGAAGGGTATTGCATACTGGGGTTATTTATCCTACTCCGCCTCAGAATAAGGTCATTGAGGCAGCAGCTACTTTAAAAGCTCTGATAGAAAAGCACGATGTGGAAATTATAGCCATAGGAAACGGCACAGCATCTAAAGAAACGGAAATATTTACTGCGGGGGTTATAAAGACTTTAGACAGAAAAGTTCGCTATATGGTGGTAAGTGAAGCGGGAGCCTCGGTTTATTCGGCCTCAAAGCTGGCTGCCGAGGAATTTCCCGAGTTTGATGTTTCCTTGAGAAGCGCTGTTTCAATTGCACGACGCCTTCAGGACCCCTTGGCTGAATTGGTTAAAATAGACCCTAAAGCTATAGGTGTAGGACAATATCAGCACGATATGAACCAAAAAAGACTCGGAGGAGCCTTATCCGGAGTAGTTGAAAGCTGTGTTAACAGTGTGGGAATAGACTTGAATACCGCATCTCCATCCCTTCTATCCTATGTGGCCGGGGTTAATTCAACGGTAGCAAATAATATTGTGGAATATAGGGAAGCAAACAGCGGATTCAAGATGAGAAAAGAGCTTATGAAAGTAAAAAAGCTCGGAGAAAAGGCTTTTGAGCAATGCGCAGGATTTTTACGAATTTCGGAGGGCAATAATATCCTTGATAATACCTCTGTTCATCCGGAGTCATATGAGGCTTGCAAAGAGCTTTTAAAACTCACAGGACATACTTTGGAAGATGTAAAAGATAAGAAGCTGGGGATGCTAAAGGAAGAAGTTACAAAGCTCGGCATCGAAAAGGTAGCCTCACTTATAGGAGTAGGAGTGCCTACCTTAAATGATATTGTAAACGAGCTGTTAAAGCCCGGAAGAGATCCCAGAGACGAGCTTCCGCCGCCCTTATTGTCAGAGGATGTACTTGATATGGCCGACTTAAAACCTGACATGATTCTGGATGGTACAGTTCGGAATGTGGTAGACTTTGGAGCATTTGTTGATATAGGTGTTCATCAGGATGGTTTGGTGCATGTATCAGAGCTCTGCGACAGGTTTGTAAGAAGCCCCATGGAAGTGGTATCTGTAGGAGATATAGTCAAGGTAAGAGTTTTAGAGGTTGACGAAAAACGCAAAAGGATTTCACTTTCGATGAAGGGTATTGGAAAATAGCACCATGATAGTGGCATGCTGATATATTGTTCACCTTCCGAATAATTTGATTTATTGTCCTGCATGGTAATTGCATATTGGGACAGGCAACGGGAATACTTATTAATTGAGTATTGGGAAAGCGGAAGGGTTGCGTGTTTATTGGACAATAAGGGATATTTCAAGTCGGACGATAAACTGGCCACGTTTAAGGTGGCAAGAGCTGTTTCGGAAACAATGGAAACAGCCGGATTCAAGCATAGAACAAGTGTTGCCCGGGAGCGCTCTATTGTCACCATGTGTATAGGGACTGACCGTTCCACCGGTGATTCGCTGGGTCCTCTTGTAGGAGATATGTTGGTTAAATATAAAATGCATGGTGTCCATGTATATGGTACTTTAGAAAACCCGGTTCATGCGAGAAATTTGGAGGAAACACTCA
>CAZPIS010000307.1:0-1917 GCA_964586745.1 uncultured Ruminiclostridium sp. | reverse complement strand
ATCTCCTCCCATTGCGTCAACTATAATCCTCAACAGATCAGCTCCTTAATTTAGAAAATTCAGCTAGTCGTATTGATATTATTTTCATAACCACTTCAACTATGGCTCGCATTAATTCTTTGATACATCCACTAACAAAAATTTTCCTCTGAATACCTCAACCTGCTTATTATAAATCATTACCCATACTATATATCTTCCTTGAGGACGTTTTTGCTTTATTGTTACCCTTGCCACCAGCTTGCTTCCTGCGTAAACAGGCTGTTTATATTTAATATTAGCTATTCCGACCAAGGCTACATCTGCATCTATCACCGCTATTGCAATTGATTCGGCCATAGAATAGATGTAATGTCCTCGGACTACTTTTGACTGTGAAAAGACCATCCGATCAGTGGTATCTAAAATAGAAATAGCACTTTCGCCTAAACTAAGCTCGACAATTTCGCCAATAACTTCCTCAGCATTAAGTGTCCTCAGTTTGTCATAATTTTTAGAAGCCATCTCTTTTATGCGCTGTCTAAGCTCCGGAACGCCCATTTCAAGCCTGTCTAACCTGACAGTAGGAACGCTCACTTCTAGTAGTTCCGCAAGCTCCTCATCTGTTAGAAAAGGATCATTATTAAGCATCTCAGAAAGCTTTATTTGTCTTTCTCTCTTTGCACCGGAATCTCTACTCAAACAAATCTCTCCAATTAATTATTACCTAGTAATATGGTCAGTTAATAGTATATTATATTTTTCTAGTGTATGCAATACTCAAATTTTTTATATCCTGATCCATTTTATAATTCGGTTACCCGTTATTGTTTGAACAAAAACAGCACCGATATATTATTTTCGGTGCTGGTTAATTATACTGCAAAATGTATATTTAGGGCTAATTTCCGATGACTTTATTATTTAATATTTTCCATTCCTTTCGGGGACCAATCAACATTAGTATCTTCAAATAAAGACTTCATAATACTGTTTGCGAATTTTCCTATTTGTGTTCTAAATATTATTGCCAAACCCACCATAATGGCAAGGAGTATAACAACTTCCACTGTATTTATACCTCTTTTGCTTTTTAAAAAGCATTTAACCTTATTCCACATATCCAACCTCCGAAAAATAATAATTAATTACATTATTATACAAATATATTATTATTTTGTACTGAAGGTGTCAACTATTATTTATACTACTTTTTTACTATTACTTACTATATTATTCTTCCTTCAGGTCTACGATAACTTTATTTACTATTTCATATGAAAATCCTCTGTGTAAAAGAAACCGATAAACCTTTTGCTCTGTTCTTTTATTATTTAGATCATACTTCCCGAATTTCCTTTTTCCTTCCCTCAAAGCCACTTCATAATCATCTATCTCAAATTCAGTTAAAGCTTTTTCTATTATCTCCTTGTCTATACCTTTATTATGTAGCTCATATCCTAAAGATTTTTTTGACAAGGCTTTTGTTCTGATACGTTCAGATAAATACTTCATAGCATAACGAGCATCATCCAAATACCCGATTATCTTAAGCTCATTTACTGCATTTTGTGCTATATTGACATCAAAGCCTGCTTCTGTGAGCTTTACAAGAATCTCGTTTTCACTTCTGTCTTTGTACACCAAGTATCTAATCGCTCTTTCTCTTGCAGAACGAACTAATACTTTATCACGGATAACAGATAATTCTTCGTCGCTTAATATAGTCTCTAGAAATAATTTATTACCGATATAATCCTCTTCGGGAATTGTAAAAGAATAATTATCATCAATAAAAACTCTTACCATACCATTATCCCTGTTTTTTTCTATCGCCGTTATGGTCATACGCATTCACCTTTTTTACTAGAAATTAATTATTTGTATACATTATTATACCATAAGTTCAGGCATAGCAATTTATTGATGTGTGCCGTT
>CAZPIS010000306.1:0-1935 GCA_964586745.1 uncultured Ruminiclostridium sp. | reverse complement strand
GTAGCATTTTTTAAATAAATCCATGTCGACATCTCCCTTAATCAAGGAAATTTATTGTTATGACCTGATTATATTACCAACATCATAAAATACTATTTCATTGTATCATAATAATGTCAAATATCCAGTATTATTTAATTTAATATTTCTCTGCTTCGATCTTTAGTTTAACGCCGGAAAGATGTTTTAGTGGTTTATTATGTGAATAAAACTTATTCTTTATAAATCGAAGGTAACCCCCAAGAACTTTTTGCCAGATTCCATTCAATGTAATACAATAAGAAAATGAAACAGCATAGTAAATAAGTTGTTTATGGGTAACAAAAGTCAAAAATCGCAGGTATAAGGGTGGTAGAAGTATGGAAAAACAAGTGGTTCTAATTACCGGAGCATCAGCGGGGATAGGCAAAGCAACAGCAGAATACCTTATGAATAAAAACTTTCATGTATATGGCACTTCAAGAAAAGCATTGGGAAATATTGATGATAATGCTGCGAATGACTCCCAAAGTGGAGGCTTTATAAGGATAATACCTTTGGACGTTACTTGCGAAGATTCTGTTAAGACAGCAGTTGAAAATATTATATCCAAGGAAGGACGTTTGGATGTTCTGATAAGTAATGCGGGTGCAGGTATTGCCGGTTCGGTTGAGGATGTTTCATTGCCGGAGACAAGCTTACAATTTGATACAAACTTTTTTGGAACACTGAGGGTGATAAAAGCTGTACTTCCATATATGAGAAAACAGGGTTTTGGTAAAATTATAGCGTTAAGCTCAGTAGCCGGAGTAATCTCCATTCCCTATCAAGCCCATTATAGCGCAAGTAAATTTGCTATGGAGGGTTTGATTGAGGCCCTGCGATATGAAATAGCACCTTTTGGCATCAAAGCCTGTCTGGTTGAGCCGGGAGATACTAAAACAGATTTTACAAAAAGCCGTATTGTGGCTGAAGGCGCAAATGCGGAATCACCTTATCATACAAGATTCACAAAATCATTGGCTCGCATGGAAAGGGATGAACAAAACGGTGCTTCTCCTATGGCAGTAGCCAATACTATCTATAAAATGATTCAAAAGAAAAATCCACCGGTTCGTTCAACAGTGGGGTTTCAATACAAGCTGGTATTATTTTTGAAAAGGATATTACCTACCCGGATATTAGAAAAAGTTGTAGGGCTGCTATATAATTGAACTTTTTAAAACGTATTATCGGTAAACTATTATTGAATTTTAAATATATTAGCGGTACTCAGATATTAATGGGATACAATATTTAAAAACTAATAGTATAAATTATAGCTATAAATCAGATTATTTTATTAATATGTTTTATACTACTTGATTCTATATTTTGGTGTGATAAAATATTCCTATAATTTTTGATTTTATCTTGATATTTTTCCTTATCCGATGACTTGATAACAATTAGACAGATTATATGATGGATAATATTCACCTGAAGCTGGGTTTATAAGTAAAAATTGAATTTGACCGGTGCTAAAATGGATACTTACTAAAGTATAGTCTTTTATTGGTTTACGGTAATTGGATGAGGACTAATAAATTTGCAGGAGGGAAAAACAAATGAATTTTCTTGAAAAGCAGTTCCAACTAAAGAAAAATCAAACCAATATCAGAACTGAGTTAATTGCAGGAGTAACGACATTCTTCACTATGGCCTACATTATATTCGTTAATCCGGGTATGTTAGGCGAGACCGGTATGCCTGTGGGCGGAGTATATGTTGCCACTATATTGGCGGCAGTTATTGCAACCTTGATTATGGGGCTGATTGCCAATGTTCCCTATGCTCAAGCGCCTGGTATGGGATTAAACGCGTTCTTTACCTACACCGTATGCTTCGGCATGGGATTTACATGGCAGCAGGCTTTGGCAATGGTATTTATCTGTGGTATCATCAATATCATCATAA
>CAZPIS010000305.1:0-1936 GCA_964586745.1 uncultured Ruminiclostridium sp. | reverse complement strand
TACCGGGTATGGAGCTTTGTACTGCAGAAGAATTCCATCTTATTTGCTTATTTCCTGAGCTTGAGAGGGCTCTGTCTTTTGAAAAACTTGTTTATGAAAATTTATATCCCATTGATAATCGCGAAGATATTTTTGGCACACAAATAATTATGGACAGCGAGGATAACGAGATTGATCGAGAGCAAAGGCTTCTTTCGGGTGCAAGCAAATTGGATACCGAAACTGCACTTCAAGCTATAAGGAGTCTAAACGGTGTGGTTATTCCCGCTCATGTGAACCGTCAGTCCTACAGTATGCTAAACACATTAGGAGCAATTCCTTACGAGTACGGCTTTAAATATTTGGAATTATCTAAAAATTGTTCGATCGATGATTTTTTGAGAGAATATCCGTCCTTAGAATCATATCAGTTTATCCACACATCCGATTCCCACTTTTTATGTGATTTGCTTGAGCAAGAAGTAAGTATAGATCTTAAAGAAAAAACAATTGAAACATTACTGGCTGCTCTCACACCATGAAAACCGTCTGTAACAATAATTATACTCAAGTTAAGCGGCTTTAGCTTGCAAAGATTTGTATATCAAAACAGCTTTCACATAGGCATTTTAAATATACTATACGTTGTGATGATGATGGAGGACTAATATTTATTGCTCTTGGGTATAACCATTGGTATAATTGACTAATTAAAGCACATATGTTACCGGAGGTTTTAATGAACACAGTATATAAGATATCAAAAGTAGAACACTTGAATATTGATACTTTTCTACTTACTGTTGAATCCGAAATAATATCAAAAAAAGCAAGGCCCGGTCAGATAGTTAATGTAAAATGCGGTGATGAGAAAGGAATCATTCTCAGAAGACCCATCAGCATCTGTTCTGTTGACCGTAAAAATGGCACATTTGATATTGTCATTCAAATAAGAGGTAAGGGGACAAAGATTCTCTCCGAATACACATCCGGAGATGAAATAGACATTATAGGACCTGTAGGTCAGGGCTTCTCCTTATATCCAAAGCATAAAAAAATAATAGTCATAGGTGGAGGAATTGGTATTTTTCCGCTTCTACAGCTGCTCAAGGACCATCCGGCAGAAAACAAAAAAGCTATATTGGGCTTCAGAGATAAATCCTGTGTCATACTTGAAAAAGAGTTTAAACAAGCCTGCAATGAACTTTTCATCTCTACCGATGACGGAAGCTATGGAGAGAAAGGCTTTGTCACAGATATTCTCAAAAAGGAGCTAAGTAAGGAGCCTGTGGATATGCTATTTTTCTGTGGGCCTTTGGCCATGATGAAGCTCGGAGTAGATATAGCTAAAGAATATAATATCCCTTGCGAGGTTTCAATGGAACAGCGCATGGGGTGCGGAATAGGAGCATGCCTTGTTTGTGTGTGTAAGACTAAGAAAGAGGATGACTGGGATTATACACAGGTTTGCAAGAAAGGCCCTGTTTTTAGCGGAGATGAAATAATATTTGATTAAACCATGCGAGGATTAGATTATGAGTGAAAATATAAATCTTAAAGTAAATATTGGGGGACTGGAGCTTAAAAATCCTGTTATAGCGGCTTCAGGGTCTTTTGGTTTTGGCCGTGAGTATAGCAGATATTTTGATTTAAATCGACTTGGGGGAATTGCGGTTAAGGGCTTGACACCTCTGCCCAGAAAAGGAAATCCTCCGCCTCGTATAGCTGAAACTCCGTCCGGAATTTTAAATAGTGTAGGGCTTCAAAATCCCGGTGTTCATGGGTTTATCGAAAAAGAAATTCCATTTTTAAGAGGATTTGATACGGCTATTATTGCGAACGCTTCGGGAAACACCGTAGAGGAATATGAAAGCATGGTAGAAATACTGTCAAATGCTGACGTAGATGCTATTGAATTGAATCTTTCATGCCCCAATGTCAAGGAGGGCTGTTTAAG
>CAZPIS010000304.1:0-1938 GCA_964586745.1 uncultured Ruminiclostridium sp. | reverse complement strand
TACACGGCGCGCGCGCGCACGCTGCCGCTGCCGGTCTGGTAGAGCTTCAGCAGGAGATGGCAAGCAATACTTCGGTTGTGATGGATGGCAGGGATATTGGTACACATGTGCTTCCCAATGCACAGGTAAAGATATTTTTAACTGCAAGTGTATCAAAGCGTGCTTTAAGACGGTATACCGAACAAAAAGAAAAAGGTATTCTGAAGAAAAGTCTTGAAGAAATTGAAAAGGAAATTGAAATCCGTGATTATAATGATAGCAATAGAGCTGCATCTCCATTAAAACAAGCAGATGATGCCATACTTTTGGATACCAGTAATTATTCGATAGACGAATCGGTAGAGAAAATACTAGAAATCATCAAAAGTAAGGAGTCGGCTTAATGCTTTACTATATTGCAAAATTTTTGTTATTTATTTATTTTATCATTGTTCGAAGGGTTAAAATCGAAGGCAAGGAGAATATTCCTCAACATGGCCCGGTTTTACTTTATGCAAATCATCCCAGCGCATGGGACATGTTTTTAATTGCAGCCTATACCGGACGAAAAATACATTATATGGCCAAGGCTGAGCTGTTTAAAAATCCTATTTTACGGTTTTTGCTTAAATCAGTCGGTTCTTTTCCAGTAAGCAGAGGAAAAGGTGACGTTGGGTCGGTAAAAACCGTATTTAAACTACTTGAACGGGGTAAGGTCGTCGGAGTTTTCCCCGAGGGAACAAGAACCCCCAAAAAAGATCCGAAGAAAAGAAAAGCAGGAGCAGCTATGCTTGCCTTGCATTCCGGAGCTCCAATCCTTCCGGTTGGCGTTGAATGGAATAAGAAGATTTTTTCCAAAGTACGTGTCGTTTTCGGTGAACCTTTCTTAATGCTCCCGAAAGATGAAGATAAGCATATACCTAAAGAAGAGCTTAAAATACTAACCGAAGAGATTATGGATAAGATATATGAATTAATTGGTCAGTGAGGCTATAACGAGAATAAAGATTTCCCCACCTCGAAGGTGGCTGGTAGGGGTTACTGTCTCAGGTGGGGGTATATCCCCGCATCGAGTTTCAATGCTCTAGGGACTCGTTTGAAGTCTTTGATTTCGGTAACGGGTGAGGTTATTATAATGGAAATAAAGGTTGCAAAATACGCCGGATTCTGTTTTGGTGTTGACAAGGCGGTAAAGATCTCATTTGGATTGGAGTACGAAGGTAATAAATATACCATGGGCGAATTGATACATAATCGCAATGTAATTTGCGAGCTTGAAAAAAAGGGTATAAAAGCCATAAACAATCCGGAAGTGTTAAAAGAAGGCGACTGTGTAATCATCAGGGCACATGGTATAGGGAAAAAGCTTTATGATGATCTTAAAGGCCTGAATGTAAAAATTCTTGATGCGACATGTCCATATGTAAAACGTATACATGAGATAGTTAAAAAAGAATATGAAGACGGAAATATTGTAGTTATAGTTGGAGATAGGGAACATCCGGAGGTTGTTGGAATAAATGGGTGGTGTGAAGGAAAAGCTTTAATTATCTCCCATGAAAAAGAAGCTGAACAACTTCCATATTGTGTTAATAATGCTGTGGTTGTTTCACAAACTACTTTTAAAAGGGCGAAATATGATGATATTTGTGAAGTTTTAAAGAAAAAGTTTGCATTCGTAATAAAATTTGATACAATATGTAATGCGACTGTACAACGACAGTTTGAGGCAGATAAGCTGTCCGGCGAAGTTGACGTGATGATCGTTATAGGAGGTAAGAATAGTTCTAATACGCAGAAATTATACGAAATTTGCAAAGAGAATTGTTCTGAGACTTATCTAATAGAAAATGCTGATGAGTTACCTCTTTTCGATAATAATGTAAGAAGAGTGGGGATTACCGCAGGCGCATCGACACCTGAGAAGGTAATCAAGGAGGTTATTTTTCACATGGAAGA
>CAZPIS010000303.1:0-1943 GCA_964586745.1 uncultured Ruminiclostridium sp. | reverse complement strand
AAGAAAAAGTACGGCATGAAATAGGATCTGAAATTTAATATTCAGGGCCTTGTTGTAGGACAATAAAAAACCGGGATAACCCCGGTTTTTTGTTATTTTATAAGGGTTAAAATATTAAGTTTACATATAATATGCAGGAAAAGGAGGCGAGATATGAGTAACAGAAAAATAATCTATAAATCCTACTTTTCCATCGCTTTAGGTTGTTTAATAATGACTGCTTCCATGAATGTTTTTTTAATTCCCTATAAGCTTGCACCCGGTGGAGTATCAGGGCTCTCAACAGTTCTATATTATATCTTTGATGGTGCTATATCGGTTGGTACGTTAATGTTAATTCTAAATGTACCATTGTTTATCATCGGCTATAAAAGCAAAGGGCACCGGTTTTTCTTTCGCTCCCTGTTTGGGGCGGTTATACTCTCGTTAATGATTGACTCAACAGCTTTATTTTTCGATAGGATTATCAATGACTATTTTGTTAGTTTCGATAATTCCATGGCTGATCCTGACTTGCTGCTATATGCCCTTATCGGGGGAGGAATAATGGGATTCGGCCTCGCAATTGTCCTTAAAGAAGATGCCACCACCGGGGGTTCGGATCTTATATCCTCAGTTCTAAACAAGCACTTTCCAAGGCTTTCAGTCGGGCAGCATCTATTACTTATGGACGGACTGGTCATAATTTTTGCCGCATTGGCTTTTAAAAGCTTGAAGCTGGGGCTTTATGCCACAATGAGCCTCTATGTGTCATCTAAGACTATTGATGCGTATTTGGAAGGACTAAGATTTTCGAAAAGCCTTCTGATAGTATCAGAAAAATCAAATCTAATTGCAGATAGGCTACTTCAAGAAGTCGACAGAGGTGTAACCGGCTTGAAGGGAAAAGGTATGTATAGTAAGCAGGATAAAACAGTACTTTTATGCGTTGTAAAACGTGAAGAGATACCTATTGTTAAGAATATTGTAAAATCTTGTGATGGAAGAGCATTCATCCTATTGATAGATGCGCGGGAGGTATTGGGTGAAGGTTTTTCACCACTGCGTCCGGCAAAGGAAGGCAAGACCTTAAAGTAGCTTATTTCTGAAAATTTTTATGATTCAACAAATTGATGTTTATTTATCAATAATGTATAATATACCAAGTACAAACCCGGTCTTTACTAAAAGTAGTTGATATAAAATTGTTTGTACAATATTCTATCATCAAATGGAGGAAAGAGTACAATGGATGACAGGACAAAATTAGAGTTAAAGAAAACCGCTACGAAGATTAGAATGGGTATAATAACAGCAGTTTCGTCAGCCGGTAGTGGCCATCCCGGGGGATCGTTATCATTAACCGATATTCTGACATTTCTATATTTTCATGAAATGCGTATAGATCCTAAAAACCCGAAAAATCCTGACAGAGATCGTTTTGTTTTATCGAAGGGGCATTGCTCGCCGGGCTTATATGCTACACTTGCTAACAGGGGATTTTTCCCTGTAGAGGATCTTGCAGGCTTTAGACAGACCAGCAGTTATCTTGAAGGACATCCGAATATGACCAAGGTTCCCGGTGTGGATATGTCTACGGGGTCATTGGGCCAGGGAATAGCAGCCGCAGTCGGTATGGCTCTTGCAGGTAAAATCGACAATAAGGATTATCGGGTTTATGCTGCTTTAGGAGATGGTGAGCTTGATGAAGGCCAGGTATGGGAGGCAGCTATGGCAGCATCTCACTATAAATTAGACAATCTTACTGCATTTGTTGATTATAATGGATTGCAAATCGACGGAAAAATAACTGAAGTTATGAATCCGGAACCCATAGCAGATAAATTTACTGCTTTTGGATGGAATGTAATAGAGATTGACGCTCATGATTTTGACCAAATTGAAGAGGCTGTAAATAAGGCTAAAGAAACCAAAGGAAAACCTACCATGATTGTAGCTCATTC
>CAZPIS010000302.1:0-1953 GCA_964586745.1 uncultured Ruminiclostridium sp. | reverse complement strand
ATCAAACGCTTCCCTTGAAGGCGGCAAGATTAACCTAAAGCCTTCTTCCTCTTACAACATGCCCAAGGTTGAAATAACCCATGACCCCAATGATAAGCACAGCTATCATGTGGTTGGAAGATCACCCGGAGCATCTCCTAAAATAAGACATGACAAGCTCATTATCAATGGCAAGGTGTTAATGAATGAAAAAATAGGCCTCATATCCTCCAATCTCACTCCAAGCAAAATCGGACGGAACGTTCTTTATGCTACTAATCTTAAAATACCCAATGAAGTCCAAAACGGGTTATACACAAGCTCAGGCAATATAACCTATGAGAAGATATATTCCTTTAATCCTCAAAATCCGGATACATTAACCTTTGACCTGAATAATATCAATCCTGTCTTTGTTCATACTCCGGTTTGTGTGGGCTTGAACGTATCTGATGATGCTGCTCATAACCAGAAGCCAAACCCTGCAAAGGATTCCAGCGGATTGATTCTCGGCCGTCCCTTCACAATAAATATTTCAAACGGCGGAACTCATAAGAACATTAAGGGCTACCAGACCAAGGACTATACTAAATATTTAAAAGACAGAGAGATACGCTTTGGCTTTGACACATATTTTGGCCAAGACAGGTCCGGAACCTATTTAAAAGCCGGTACATGGCACTCCCTCAATGGCTTGGGTATATCAAACACCACATCGAAATTAACCTTTTACACGCCATCCTGGGTGGATGAAGGCTTATATGATGTGGAGGTAAGAAGCATAGCATATAACGATATCTCATTGAATATTGAAGATAGGGCTAATATAAACCATAATAATACTGTTGCTGCGGCGAGCAAAACAGTTGAGGTTTCAGGCCGTGTTTATGATTTTGCAATAACAGATATAGATGATGCTTCCTGGGAAACGTTTTTCAGAAAAGCTCCCGGCAGCGCAGAACCCACGGGAAAAGCCTTTTATACGGGGCCCAATAACATAAACGGAGATTTAGACCACAGGAAGACTTACTTTATGCCCATTCTGCCGGGCAAAAATGATGTACGCGGCTATAAAGAAAGGGCCGTGAAGCTTGGATATGCCATTAAGTTCGAAATAAAAACCATCGGCAATTACTATGATGAAGACGACTTTGTGCGCATTATGCCCTCCTTTACCTTTGTTGACAAGGACGGAAAGAACAGGCGCGAGGTGGATCTTTACTACTCAACAGCTCAGAATCCTTTAATCAAAATAGGAAGTCCACAGGATACTTTAACTCATACAATGAAGCTCGACTTTAAATATCGGGGTATAGATCTTAGCGAATTTAAAAATACTGTTGAGTCTATTTACCGCTTACGAAGCGGAGTGGGGGACTATACGCTTGAGAAATGGGCGGATGAATTTCCAAAAATGTCCCGGACCGGAGTTATTATTTCAAAACACACAAAAATTCTTTTGAGTGAGCCTATACGAAGCTTTATAGGCCCAACCCGGAATATACCCCAAGGAGTTAATACCGATAAAGCCTTTGCATCAGCTCAGAAATGGTACGGAGAATACACGCTTCCCTCGGATCTACTAATTGTGCCTAAGGGCACCGATCTTTCCAAGGAGCGTAACCTGACTAGGAATTCCCCGGTATTTTTAAAGGATGGTTATGTACTGGTAAATTTTAGAGATATATCTGTAATAAATGGCGAAGACTTTGATAATCCAAGCTTAATGTATACAGGAAAGACAGGTGACGGCTGGGCATTAGAAGGCTATGACACTAATCAGGGAGGGTGGCAGCTTATCACAGGAGATGTTATTGCTTATTATGCCGACAAACGTGCCACAGACGATTATCTGGGCACAGGCACGCATTGACAGAATTATGCGTACTAACGTTGTCATTTAAACGGAGCACAGTGTGGCAAAGAATTTTTTATGTCACTATGGGTGCGACAAGTAATCTTATTTCAACAAGG
>CAZPIS010000301.1:0-1961 GCA_964586745.1 uncultured Ruminiclostridium sp. | reverse complement strand
AGTTGAGAGTCTTAACCTCATAAAATCAGGAGGTGTTCCTGAAGACGCAGATATTCTAGTAATAGCCTCTCCAAAAAGAGATTTAAGTAATGAGGAAAAAGCAATGATACAGCTTTATCTCTCAAAAGGCGGAAAGGCTATGTTCTTATTTGATGTACTTGGGCCTGATACTGAACTCATAAATTTTATGGAGCTTTTAGAATTCTACGGTATAGGTATAAAAAACAATTTTATTGTTGAAGAAGATGATTATTGCTTTTACTCAGACAACAAAATATTTCTGGTTCCCTACTATGAATCCCATGATATTGTTGAAAGCCTCAATTCTGAGAATTTAGCTATAATCCTGCCATACACCTTGAGGCTTGAGAAATATGAAACAGACGACAGAAATCTTATTATTGAGCCCCTTCTTAAAACTTCCGACACTTCATGGGCAAGATATGATTTCACTGACAGTTCACCGTCAAAAAGCGATAATGATGTTTCAGGCCCCTGTGTTGTGGCTTATGCCGTCACACGTGATAATACCGATGACAGATTCGGCGATACCCGAATTATAGTATCAGGTAACGCCAAATTCATTGAAAACGATATGCTTGATATACAGGGTAATATTGACTTTTTTATCAATTCTGCAAACTGGGTACAAGGAAAGAAAGACTCAATTGTCATACGTCCTAAGATGATGAACTCAAATCGCATGATGGTAAGAGGATTAAATTATATTATCCTTCTGTTAGTTTCGGTTGTTTTAATACCTATGACAGCCTTCGGCACCGGCCTGGTTATATGGCTCAGAAGGAGGCATGCATGAAAAACTTCCGTTCAACCTTTATACTCTTTGCTATCATGATTGCATTAATTTTAGGTTTCTTGCTTTCCAATAATATATGGGCTTCTGAAGATAGGACCATATATAAATTTGAAGCAGGAAGCATAGCTGAAATTGAGATTGAAACTGCTGATAGCAAGTGCTCGTTTATTAAGAACGGCGAAAGCTGGGAGATGACATATCCGAAAAAGTACCGTATAAATCAGGATCTCGTGCTTATGATGGCAAGAAGACTGGAAAATTTTCAAGCTATACGGGTTCTTGGGAAAAAGTCCGGCGATTTGACTCAATATGGGCTTGATAAACCATCGATGTCTATACGTTTCAAACGCTCTGAAGGCGGTGAATCAAAACTGCTAATTGGATATAGTACATCCTCGAACTACCAGTATTATGTGATGGATTCCGATTCTAAAGCCGTGTGTACTGTAACAAATAATGATTTGGAAGCTTTTAAATGGGGAAAGCCCTCAGAGTTCAGGGATAGAAGTATACTAACACAAGGCTTGGGAAGGATAAAATGCTTTGGTATTAAATCCGCAGAAGATAAAAAAATTGAGCTTGCAGAATATGAAACAGGCAAATGGTTGCTTATTGAGCCGTGCAAAGCGGAAGTTAAAAATGATAACGTTAACGAGATACTCTCTACCGTGGCAAAACTGGAAATAAAAGAATTCGTTGAAGATAATCCTGAGGATTTTAATAAATACGGTCTTGAAAATCCTTTATATACACTTTTTATGGAGGATGAAAAAGGAAATACACGTAATTTTTATTTCGGTCTTACAGAGAACGATAAAAAAGAAATATATATAAAAACTGATAATGAAACGGGGGTTTTCAAAATCTCAACTGAAGCTTTTGACCCCGGAGTGATAGTCATTGACGACTTAATAAATATAGCTCCTTTAAGTATAGGAATAGGAAACATCAGTAAAATCATTATTAATAATTGTGGAATAATATCAGAATTTGAGCGTGATTTTTCAAATTTTAATAATGATATCTTTACACTTAACGGAAATCACATTTCTAACGAAGACTTTATGGCATTGTATGTAAATATAATGGCCTTATCGGCAGAGGGTTATGACGGAATAGACAAAAGAGGCTCAGTTGAGCTATC
>CAZPIS010000300.1:233-2020 GCA_964586745.1 uncultured Ruminiclostridium sp. | reverse complement strand
TACCTGGTGGCTGGCAAGTGAAACACGTAGCTTTGATGTGCCAACAACCTATGATAACGGAAAAGTAATTGTTATTGACAAATCATATATTCAAATCAGAACTCGCTATTTATATGAAGGTGGCACTAATGTGGGCGCACTTCAATCAGAATGGTCCAATGTTATATCTGTAAATTCCCCTGCATTTAGCTCGGCAAGTCCATGGGCTGAAGATGAGCTTAATCAGGCTGCTGAACTTGGATTTATAACTGATAGCATAAAGGGTAAAATGAATGATCCTATAACCCGTGAGGAATTTGCCGAGGTCGCTGTTAACTTCTATGAAATAGTAACGGGCAAAAAGGCTGAAGTACATCCTACAAAAACCTTTAAAGATACAACTAACCCTCAGGTATTAAAAGCATTTAATCTCGGAATAACAGCCGGAGCAGGTGACGGAACTATATTTGAACCCAAGGGAAAGCTTCTTCGTCAGCAAATGGCAGCCATGATAACCAGAACTCTTACGGCTTGTTTTGAGACTGTTACGAAAGAATATATATCTCAAGACGTTAAGGGTGTTGTTAATTTTAAAGACCAGGCCGGATTCTTAGCTTACGGAATAGAGCCCGCAAAGTTCATGGCAAAATATAAAATTACTGTGGGAGACGGGAAAGGGAATTTTGGTCCAAATGATACTTGTACTCGTGAACAAGCTGTAATGTTCTTGCTTAGATCATATTTGAATAAGGATTTATATATATCGGAGTAATCAATCATTCCCCCCGGATTGATTGTTATACTAAAAGCCGGAGCTTGCTCCGGCTTTTTTACTTTATTGCTTAAGTATCGGTTCTGTGCAATTACATAGCGTAGAAGCAATAAAAACCGACTATTCATTAGAAGCAGAGAAATACAGGGCAAAGACAGGAATTGTTGTAGAAAAATATAAAAAATCAAAGGGAGAATCTCTTGTGAGATTCTCCCTTTATAGAGAAGGTAATATCAATAATAGTTATTATTAACCCAAAATCTTCTTAAGATCAGCTTCCGGTGTGCTTATAGGTGTCAGACCAAATTTTTCAACCAATACATTAAGAACATTGGAAGAGAAGAATGCGGGGAGCGAGGGCCCGATGTAGATATTCTTAATACCCAAGGCAAGAAGTGTCAGCAATATGCAAACAGCCTTTTGCTCGTACCATGAGAGCACCAAGGTTAAAGGAAGCTCGTTTACACCACAATTAAATGCGTTGGCCAGGGCCAAAGCAACCTGAATTGCAGAATAGGCATCATTACATTGTCCCATATCCATAATACGAGGTAATCCGCCAATGGAACCTATATCTAAATCATTAAAGCGGAATTTTCCGCATGCAAGTGTTAGGATAACGCTATCTTTAGGTGATTGAGCTACAAAATCGGTATAATAATTTCTGCCGGGCTTAGCCCCGTCACAGCCGCCTACTAAGAAGAAGTGCTTAATTGCTCCGGCTTTAACGGCATCTATAACCTTATCTGCTACTCCTAAAACAGTATTTCTGGCAAAGCCAGTCATTAACTCGGTGCCGCCGTTTATACCTGTCATAACCTTATCTTCTTTATATCCGCCTAATTCGAGAGCTTTTTCTATAACTGCAGAAAAGTCTTTTGTGCCGTCAGGTTTGCTGTCAACATGGGTAAGTCCGGGATAAGCAACTACTGCGGTTGTAAATACTCTGTCAGAGTAGGTATCTTTAGGAGGCATAAGACAGTTGGTTGTAAACAGGAATGCTCCGGGAACTTCGTTAAATTCCTTTTGTTGATTC
>CAZPIS010000300.1:0-223 GCA_964586745.1 uncultured Ruminiclostridium sp. | reverse complement strand
ACCCTTTAGGTGCATGTACTTATTAAGCTCAGGGTATCCGTGAGCGGGAAGCATCTCACCATGGGTGTAAATGTTAACGCCCTTACCTAAGGTTTGTTCTAGAAGCATTTTAAGGTCAAGAAGATCATGACCGGAAACTACAATAAAGGGTCCCTTCTCAACAATTGTTGTAACCTTGGTAGGAACAGGGTGACCGTAAGCAGATGTATTTGCATCATCAAGA
>CAZPIS010000299.1:0-2022 GCA_964586745.1 uncultured Ruminiclostridium sp. | reverse complement strand
ATAATTCAAAAATACCGCACCTATCGTATATTGGAGATGCAGATATTGGGAAACATGTTAATGTAGGGTGTGGTGCTGTTGTTGTAAATTATGACGGCAAGAAGAAGAACAGAACATCTGTTGGTGACAATGCGTTTGTAGGATGCAATGTTAACCTCGTGTCACCTGTTGTCATAAATGATTATGCATATATTGCAGCCGGTTCAACAATAACCGACGAAGTGCCGGAATATGCATTAGCAATAGCCAGAAACCGCCAGACAATAATTGCGGACTGGGTAAAAAGGAAAGAATTAGATAAAAAATAATTATTATCTTAGTTGGAGGTTATAAGTTTCTATGAATCTTCATGGTAAGGACATTAAGATCTTTGCAGGGAATTCAAACAGGCAGCTTGCAGAGGAGATTGCGTCTAAGGTGGGGTTGCCGCTGGGAGAATCGATCGTATCAAAGTTTTCTGATGGGGAGACAGCTATTAGTATTAATGAGGTTGTGAGAGGGTCGGATGTATTCATTATCCAATCCACCTGTACACCTGTTAATGATAATATTATCGAATTACTTATTTTGGTTGATGCACTTAAGCGCGCTTCAGCAGGTCGCATTACTGCTGTAATTCCTTATTTCGGATATGCGCGCCAGGATCGTAAGGCTAAAGCTAGGGATCCTATTTCGGCTAAGTTAATTGCAAACCTTATTACAGTATCCGGAGTTGACAGAGTTCTTACCATGGACCTTCATGCTCCTCAGTTGCAGGGATTCTTTGATATCCCGGTGGATCATCTTTTAGGGACTCCGATATTAGCACAGCATTTTTATAAAAAGTTTGCCGGTCATACAGAAGATGTGGTCGTAGTGTCGCCCGATGTTGGAAGTGTCGGAAGATCAAGAAAGTTTGCAGAGAAGCTCGATGTACCATTGGCTATAATAGATAAGAGAAGACCTAAGGCAAATGTTTGCGAAATAATGAATGTAATTGGTGATGTAAGAGGTAAGCGAGCTATTCTGGTGGATGATTTGATTGATACGGCCGGAACTATAGTAAACGCGGCCAATGCCATGGGCGATATGGGAGCAGTTGAAGTTTATGCCTGCTGTACCCATGGAGTTCTTTCCGGACCGGCTATTGATAGGATACGCACCTCAGCAATTAAAGAATTAGTAGTGTTAAACACTATCCCAATGCCTATGGAAAAGCGAATAAGCAAGATTACAACCCTTTCGGTGGGAGATATCTTTGCAGAGGCCATTGAAAGAATTTACGGAGATATATCGATTTCAACACTATTTACACAGCAATAGTTGATAGATATACCAAGAGGTTATTATGTTCGTTATCGCTGGATTAGGAAATATGGGGCCGAAATATGAGCGAACCCGACACAATGTCGGGTTCGATACTATTGATTTTCTAGCAGCTCAATATAGGATTAATAATTTTAAATTAAAGCATAAGTCTTTAGTTGCCGAAGGCATTATCCAAGGGCAGAAGACCCTTTTGGTAAAGCCACAAACCTATATGAATAATAGCGGTGAGGCTATTCGCGGGATTATTGACTACTATAAGGTGCCCTTCGAAAATTTAGTAATAATATATGATGATGTTGATTTAGATGTTGGAAGATTAAGAATTAGGGCAAAAGGCAGCTCCGGTACGCATAACGGTATGCGCTCCATACTAAGTCATATAAAAACAGAGGATTTCGCACGAATACGCATAGGGATAGGCAAAGCTCCCGAGAGAATGGACTTGGCCGATTATGTATTAAGCCGTTTTTCGGATGAAGAGAGAACGCAGGTTAATGTTGCCATTGAAAATGCCGCAAAAGCAGCAGTAACGATGATTTGCACATCAGTTGAGATAGCTATGAGCAAATATAACAGCTAGAGTTGGTCCTTTATTCAAAGAAGTAAGAATTGAAGTTAGAGAACAATACACTTAATACGTAAGTGTGTAGATTTGTTATATAAGAATAATGCGAACTAACGTTGTCATTTAAACGGAGCACAGTGTAGCAAAGA
>CAZPIS010000298.1:0-2035 GCA_964586745.1 uncultured Ruminiclostridium sp. | reverse complement strand
GCTTTAAAAATATATTTATCATCAGAGAATTATAATACATACGATGCATATACCGGGAAAGAAGCACTTCAAGTCATAAAAAACCATGATATTCACCTTGTTCTTATGGATATAATGATGCCTGAAATGGACGGCTTGGCCGCAATGGTAAAAATTCGTGAATTAAACAATATCCCAATAATTTTACTTACTGCCAAGGGTGAGGATACAGACAAAATATTAGGCTTAAATATCGGTGCCGACGATTATATTACAAAACCCTTTAATCCGGTGGAAGTGCTGGCAAGAGTTAAATCCCAGCTTCGGAGATATATGCAGCTAGGAGGCGGAGCTGTAAAATCACAGAATCTTTTTATCGGCGGTATAGAGTTGGATGACAAAGCAAAAACCGTAACTCTTGACGGTGATATTGTTAATCTAACCCCCACAGAATATGATATTCTAAAACTATTTATGGAAAATCCCGGTGAAGTATTTTCTCCAAAAGAAATCTATAGCCGTGTATGGAACGAGGCCTCCTTTGGTTCTGATAGCACAGTAGTAGTACATATACGGCATCTGCGCGAAAAATTAGAAATCAACCCTTCTGAACCCAGATACTTAAAAGTAGTATGGGGCCAGGGCTATAAAATGGAGCGAGGCGAAAGAATATGAATAAATTAACACATAGTTTACCGGCAAAGGTAGCAGCTATATTCCTTTTAGTTATCTCTATATTAGGCTCAATATTTGGTGCTGTAGGTATATCTCTATTTGCGGAATATAATTTTTATCAATTACCTGTGGCTGATATTAAAAAAGACGCATTTGAGAGTATAACCCGCAGATATGCCAATATTGTCCTCTATGAGTATTTACCAGCTTATACGCATAATTATTATGACTTGCCGGAATACCAGGAAGCCTTCTCGGCAAAGAATACAAATTTTTTATTTGTCTTGAAGGATTCTGAAGACAATATCATATTAAGCTCATACTCAAATGAGGAATATCAGTTCATCCGCACTTATACTTATGAGGGGGATTCTCTCTCCTTATATGATGCTGCCCATCCTGACACTTCTGAGGGCTCAGTAGAAAAAGATACATACACAATAAATTGTTATGTAAATAAAACACTGATTGCAAATGACCGATATTCTATGGCTGAATATTGGACTAATTTGGCCTATAAAATTCGCTATGCACTAATACCAATTACCATAGTATTCATTGTATCTGCCATCATCCTGTTTATTTTTCTTATGTGCAGTGCCGGTCGCCGAAAAGGTGAAGAGAGAGTTTTGCCCAACGGCATAGACAAAATACCCCTGGATCTTTTTTTGTTTGTCCTTTTTATAATTGCTGTTATAGAATATGACATACTTGAGCATATTAGTAGTACATCTACAATCGCATTAATAGTATTTCTTTCGGTGTTTGGAATTATTGATATCCTTATATCTCTATTGGCTTGTATGACCTTCGCCACCAGATACAAACTTGGTGGCTGGTGGAAAAACACCGTAATATATCGTGTTTTTAGATTCATTTATAAATTAATAAGCAAAGTGTTTAATAGCATAAAATACGTTTTTCTTAATATGCCTTTGATTGGTAAAACCATACTTTTTATTCTTGGTCTTTCTTTGGCGGAATTTGTAGCAGTGGTTTCTTTTGATGATAGAAGTAATTTAGCCCTTCTATGGTTTCTCGAAAAACTGGTTTTAGTTCCAGCAACACTCTTTATTGCAATTGGCCTACGTAAGCTGCAAGCGGCAGGAAAAAAGATAGCAGCAGGTGACTTAGGATATCAGGTTGATACCAAGTATTTATTCTGGGATTTTAAAGGGCATGGAGAAAATCTAAACAATATCAGCGGCGGAATATCAAAAGCTGTTGATGCGCGCATGAGAAGCGAGCGACTAAAGACTGAACTTATTACTAATGTATCCCATGATATTAAGACCCCCCTTACCTCTATCATTAATTATGTTGATTTAATTAAAAAAGAAGATGTAGAAAATGAAACTCTTAAGGAATATATCAACGTACT
>CAZPIS010000297.1:0-2052 GCA_964586745.1 uncultured Ruminiclostridium sp. | reverse complement strand
CAAAGCTGACATCCTTTACTGCAAACGTCTCATCATTTGAATACGAGTGATACAGACCTTCAACTTTTATCATAACCGTGCCCCCTTAAATACTAACTGACTCGCTAACCGTTATAGCTCACTGTAGACCACATGGTATAGACCTTATGGTCTAATTATATTATATTAATAAGAAATGTCAATAGTTTATATATAAAAATTGATATATAAAAAACTCATACCGCTATATAAAAGGGTTTCAGCAATTAGGCTGAAACCCTTTTATATATTCTTTAGACCAAATTCATACCCAGTATTTTATTTTCTTAGAAATTCTGCGTCTTCCCTCTGTATATCATTTGCTTTTATGCAATAAATAAAGGCCTCCCTACACCCTATAACTATCAGCCCACTGCTTGTATAAGGCATCGGGGAAGGGATGGTGTTTTTCAACTACATCCCAGACCCCTTGAGGGTTATGGAATCTTGTCTTTGTTTGAATTATACTTTTATATTCTTCTCTTTTAAGCATCTGCTGGAATTTATCCCAGGGAAAGTATTTGCCGGGGCAATCCTTTTCTTCCTCTTTGGCTGAATTGTAGTCAAGATGGCCGTTAATTAAGTTTATGGGCCATCTTGATTTGCAATCCTGTATGAGCCCAATTAATGCTTCCATCTGTATCTGTGGCACTTCTTTTTCGGTATAATCAATTCCGTTTGCTACGTAATCGGTATAACAGCCTTCAAGGCATATCCCGATTGTATTGGCATCTTCCTCACCGTAAAGATGGCCTCCCACGTGGTGCTCCTGTCTTCCCCGGTATACGAGACCATTTTTTCGTATTAAAAACTGATAGGCTATCCCCTTCCATCCCCGTGCTAAATGCCATTGATGGATATCCTGAGCACTTGATACACGTGCCAGGGAATGATGAATTACAATAGTATCAGGAGTCTGGAGTTGAAAGGTCGATCCCGGTCTCCAATTATATCTTTCTTCAATAATCTGCATTTATTTTCATCCTTTTTATTGATACCTTCAGGTTTTCCGAGTCTGGAAAGTCCGAGGCCTAATACCATTAAATGCAGGAAGTAAATAAAAAATTACTGTTGAAAACTGCTATGCACTATTCGGTTTTATTATTGGCACCGGAATACACTATACCAGTGGCAGCATCCATAGTAACGGTTATGCCGCTTCTTAAAACTTGTGTGGCATGTTCAGCTCCGCAGATAACGGGAACATCCAGGCTTAATCCCACTATCGCCGCATGAGATGTAAGATCACCTTTCTCGGTAATAATGCCTCTGGCTCTTCTTAATATACTCATCAGCTTATTGGTGGTTTCGGGTATAACAAGAATCTCTCCGCCATTAAAGTTTTCCAGTGCTTCCTCTTCGTTTTTGCATACACACAGGGTTCCGACTGCAGTCTTTTGGGTTACGCCCGTTCCTTTCATCAAAATATTACCGACTATATGAACCTTTAAAATATTTGTCATACCGGGAATTCCCATTGGAAGCCCTGCCGTAAGGACAATCAAATCTCCGCTTTTGACTAAACCGTTTTCCACGGCCTTATCAACAGCGTGTTCAAAAAGCTCATCACTGGTCTGCTTTTTTTCAAATAAAACCGGAGTAACACCCCAGGACATGGATAACTGCCTACATACCTTTTCATTAGTAGTACACCCTATAATAGGGCAAGCGGGTCGGTATTTGGAAATCATACGGGCTGTGGTTCCCGATACGGTAAGAGTAATAATCGCTGCCGCATCTAAATCGTGAGCTGTGGTGCAAGTCGCATGGCTGATAGCATTTGTAACATTTGAAATGGATTCTGTAAGCTCCATTTGGTGAAAGCGCTTCTTGTAGTGAATCGATGCTTCTGTGCTTTCTGCGATTTTAGCCATGGTTTTGACACTTTCAACTGGATACTTACCTATAGACGTCTCGCCTGAAAGCATTATAGCACTGGTTCCGTCATAAATGGCATTGGCTACATCGCTGATTTCGGCTCTTGTTGGTCTTGGCTTGATAATCATAGAATCAAGCATCTGTGTTGCCGTAATG
>CAZPIS010000296.1:0-2082 GCA_964586745.1 uncultured Ruminiclostridium sp. | reverse complement strand
GAACGTGGATGCAGGAAGAGGACCGCCTCCGCTGATGCAGATGCGGTTCTTATCGGACCGGGGATTTCGGCAACCGATGATGCTTTAAGCCTTATTGAAGCTGTAATAGAGAATTGTGATAAGCCCATGGTAATGGATGCTGATGCACTGAATCTCCTGTCAAAGAAAAAATCATTATTGGAAAGACTTCGCTGTGAGACTGTAATTACTCCTCATCCTGTAGAAATGTCCAGGCTGACTGGAAAATCGGTAAAAGAGATTCAGGAGGATCGAATTAACATTGCAAGAAATTTTGCCGACGAATTCGGTCTGACTGTAGTTTTAAAAGGGGCAGGGACAGTAATTGTTGCCAACGACGGTAGGACCTCAATAAACCCTACCGGTAATCAGGGAATGGCTACTGCAGGTTCCGGGGACGTGTTGGCCGGTGTTATCACATCCCTGATCGGTCAGGGTTTATCTCTCTATGATGCAGCTGTCGCGGGGGTTTATCTTCATGGATTGGCAGGGGATTTTGCCGCTGCAGACAAAGGAATTGCCGGTGTTATGTCATCGGATATTTCTGAAAATATACCAAAGGCGTATATTCATGTTCAGTCATAATTTTTCGGCATAAAATGAAAGCTGTAAGGGATTTTTTATTAAGTTTTCACTATAAGATAGGTGGCAAAAATGGATTATAAATTTACACGGACTTGGGCAGAAATAAATTTAGATAACATTGCCCATAATGTGAAGGAAATTCAAAAAGCAGTGGGAAAACGTACTGAAATAATGGCTGTTGTTAAGGCCGATGCATATGGGCACGGAGTGCTTGAGACGGTAAATACTCTTGTTGAGAGCGGTTGTTCGCGTCTTGCTGTCTCAATGCTAGATGAAGCAATTCAGCTCAGACAAATTGGTATTGATATACCTATTCTGGTTCTCAGCCATACCAACCCGTTGAGAGTTGACGAATTAATAAAATATCATATAACTCAGACCGTTTACAGTCATGATATTGCTAAGGCACTCTCTGATGAAGCCGTGAGACAGAGGACAAAAGCAAGGGTACACATAAAGATTGATACGGGTATGACTAGAGTCGGTTTCCCTCCCGGATACAGTGCCGTTAAAGCCGTAAGTGAAATACAAAAGCTTCCGGGAATAATTATAGAAGGCATTTTCACACATTTTGCGGTAGCAGACGAGATAGATAAAAGCTTTACTTTTCATCAAGCCGAGCTTTTTGACAGTATCATAAGCGAGTTAAACCGTATAGGGATACTTATTCCCATACGTCATGTTGCAAACAGTGCTGCAATTATTCAATACCCGGAGCTTTCGATGGAGCTTGTTAGACCGGGAATTATATTATATGGCATATACCCGTCTAAAGAAGTAAAAAGGATGGTTTTGGATTTAAAGCCGGCCATGACTTTAAAAACAACTATTGCAATGATCAAGTGGGTGGAGGAAAATACCTCGATTAGCTATGGAAGAAAATTTGTGACTAAAAGGAATTCGCAGATTGCTACTATACCGGTCGGCTATGCCGATGGTTATTCAAGACTGTTAACAGGAAAGGGCAGGGTTTTGGTGAATGGACAATATGCTCCTGTCGTAGGCAGTATTTGCATGGATCAGTGCATGGTTGATGTAACCGATATAGAAGGTGACATACTGACCGGTGATGAGGTGGTTCTGCTTGGAAAGCAGGGAAATAGTCAAATAACGGCGGAGGAATTGGCTGACCATATAGGAACTATTCCCTATGAAATTGTATGTATAATCGGGAAGCGTGTCCCTAGAGTGTATTTTAAAAACGGACAAATTGTAAATGTTTTGAATTACTTAATATAATTCTTATTATGTATTTAAATATTTGACATTCTGAAAATAAGTATCATATAATAACCTTACCCGTTACCAAAATCAAAGATTTTGAACGGGTGCCCAAGAACATTGATACTGCGTATAAATAACCTTACCCGTTACCAAAATCAAAGATTTTGAACGGGTGCCCAAGAACATTGATACTGCGTATAAATAACCTTACCCGTTACCAAAATCAAAGATTTTGAACGGGTGCCCAAGAACATT
>CAZPIS010000295.1:0-2113 GCA_964586745.1 uncultured Ruminiclostridium sp. | reverse complement strand
GTCTTACCAGTTCGGGCTTTTTCATAAGAGTTGAGCCTTCGCCGTTTTTTACTATTTTCGGTGCCGGGCAGCCCATATTAATATCTATTAAAGCAATATCCTCCCTGGCTGATAACCTTTTTGCCGCTTCAGCCATTATTTCCGGCTCGGCGCCGAATATCTGTACCCCTACCGGGCCTTCATCGGGATGGGTTTCTGTAAGTTTGATGGTTTCTGCATCATTATAGTGCATTGCCTTGGCACTTATCATTTCGGTGTACACCAAACAAGCCCCCTGTTCCTTGCACAGAAGGCGAAAGGGAAGGTCTGTAACCCCTGCCATTGGGGCGAGAAAAATCTTTCCTGATAATTTAAGGCTGCCAATTTGCATTGTGTCTCCTTTTACTGTCATTCAGAGCGAAACGTGAACTAAGGGGACAGTCCCCCTGGTTCAGATAATTAATCCAAATATCTTCCTGTGTTTCTTTAGGAATGAAGTATACGATGTATTTCTATTGTGTCATCTAACACAACATAGAATATTAAGTAATCGTCCACTACAATTCTTCTTCTCCATCCACCTTTGCAATTAACTTCTTACGCAGATTTGAAGATACTTCATTGAAGTTATATCGGGATGGATTATCTAAAGCTTCTTCTTGAGCCTGCAGTAGTGAGTCATTAATTCGACGCTCCTGCCTTAATAATTCAAAATTCTCAACGCTCATGACAACCATATCACCATAGCCATTCTTGGTCAAAAAAACCGGTTCGCCCTCATCATGAACTAAACGAGAAATCTCAGTAAAATTATTGCGAAGATCTGAAATTGGTCTTATTTGTGGCATTAATTACACCTCCTTAATAATTATCATAAGTTTATCATAATTATGATATAACATCAATAAAAGATCCTTCATTTCATTCAGATTGACTTAGTGGAATGTCTCCTTTGATTTATAAAAAAACCTCCGGCCATAAAGGCAGAAGGCTAAAAATTGCGTGTAAATTATGACGGATATAGAATCAGAATGGAAGGTCCTCGTCTTCCTCACTGAGGGTGTAGAACCCATCCCCGTTCTCAGGCTTTTGACCCTGGAACGCCGGCGGAGAAACCTGAGACATATTGCCGCCTCCAAATGTATTGTTAGAGCCAGAATCTCGTTTGCCTTCCGCAAAATAGACCTGATCAGCATGAACATCGTCGCTATAACGCTTATTTCCCTGTTGGTCAGTCCATGAATTGTTTCGAAGATATCCTTCTACTAAAACCTGCTGGCCCTTCTTAAAATATTTACCGACAAACTCAGCAGTACTTCTCCAAGCCGTAATCTGAATAAAATCAGCACTGGGTTGGCCTTCCTGAGGCTTTCCCGGCCTGTTAACAGCGAGCTTAAAGCGGGACATCGCGATGTTATTTTGCGTGTAACGCGTTTCCGGGTCAGCTACCAGCCTTCCCATTAAGATTACTTTGTTCATTTAAACACCACCTACAATACACAATCGGTTTCTTCCAAACTCTTAAAGTACCGGAAAAATAATTCTTATAAAGAATTAATCTTCCTTGTTTAAAATAAGGTACTTAAGAATATTTTCATTGATTTTGAAATTTCTTTCAAGCTCAGCCGGGAATTCCGGGTTTGCCGAGAAGTTCAAAAGTACATAGTACCCTTCCTTCTGGTCTTGGACTTCGTAAGCAAGCTTCTTCCTGCCCCATTCCTCAACCTTTTCGAGCTCTCCGTTTTCAGAAATCAAATTATTGAATTTCTCAACAAGAGCCTTTCCTTGTTCATCATCAACGGTTGGGGAAATGATGTACATTGTTTCATACTTATTCATGACCATTTCACCTCCTTTTGGACTCATTCGGCCCTGCGTCAACCGCAGAGCAAGGATTAGCCGCACATCAATTTTGCGGCATTTGTTATATTATCATACATAATCTGTTTTTGTCTAGGGGCGGTTTGTGTTGGAAATATTGATATTATCCTAAATACCACTTACATCAACTATAATATATGAAAACCTTGCTGTCAATGTTTTTATTCTTTTACAATTTCTAACACTATTTATAATGACTCCATAAGCGCAAAACCTTTACAATCTTTTCATCCTCGAGCACTTGGTAAATCAG
>CAZPIS010000294.1:0-2130 GCA_964586745.1 uncultured Ruminiclostridium sp. | reverse complement strand
CCTTCAGGAGCATTAGCCATTGCCACACCAAGTCCTGCATACTCAATCATAGATACATCGTTATATCCGTCTCCCACAGCTATCATCTCTTGTTGCTTTATACCGTAATACTCCCCGAGCTTTTCCATAGCAATAGCTTTTGAAGCATTTTTGTCGACAAATTCCAGAAAATATGGTCTGGATGCATGAAAATTAACATTACCGCTCAAGTGGTTTCCAATCTCTTGCTGGTATTGTTCTATTTTTTCTACCTCGTCATACCACAATACTTTAGTTACACCATCTTCAATCAGCTTTTCCATATTGTCTGTAACAATAGGTTCTACGCCTGAAATCATCTTGTATTTGTTAACTCTCTCATTTAGCTTAGCAACATAAAGTCTATTATTCTTCCATACTGTAATTGTTACTTGGTATTTTTCACCCAGCTCTATTATGTCTCTAGCATCTTTTTGTGATAACTTTTGCTCATAAAGCACCTTTCTGGATTTGCCTAAAACGACCATAGCTCCGTTATATGTAATGAACGGCACATCAAGGTCCAGCGTTTTGTTCAGACCTTCAATACCCTGTATAGGTCTTCCTGATGCGATTGTAAATATAAGGCCTTTTTCAACCCCTTGTCTGATTTGGTATTCTCAGTAAGCTCACTGCTATTATTTAAAAGTGTTCCATCGATGTCCACCGCCATTAGTTTGTAAGTCATTATTAACTCCCTTTCCTTGTCTTTTACATTTATATCAAATACTTTTATAATCTTGTACTGCAAAAACAATCCGGGATATGTATTTCCCGGTTACTGTAATTTAATAATGATAGTTAAAAACATCTGTTCCTTTATAACGTATTACACTTAGATCCGGGAAACGTTCTTCAATTATATCTGCCATCTCATCTACAAAGATTATCTCAGTACCGTAATGTCCAGCATCAATTGTGAATATACCGTTATAAAAAAGCTCCTGAGCGTCGTGATATTTTAAATCTCCTGTAATTAGAATAACCGGACTGATTTTAATAAGCTCATTTATAATGTCGCTGTCATATGAACCGTTATAAACTGCTATCTTTTCTACTTTTTTAGGAATCTGACCTACATATCTAATACTATCAAGGGATAGCTTTAATTTTAGACTATTAATAAACTGCTTTCCGTCAGTGGGTTTGATTTCCCCATATCTTCCGGCACCATACTCGGCCGTGTTATAAGATATTTTTTTTAATACTTTAATATTTTTAAGCCCCAGCTTTTCACATAACAGATCGCTAAGACCTCCTTCGGCTGAGTCAAAATTTGTATGACTGCTGTATAGAGCTAAATCATTTTTTATTGCCTTAATTAAAATGCTGCTTTCTTTAGTTGTTTCGGTGAAATTCTTTAATGCTTTGAATATTGTGGGATGGTGAGATAAAACTAATTGGCAATTCTGCGAAATAGCATTATCAATAGCATTAATGTCAACATCAAGGCATACTAAAACCTTTGATACTTCTGTTTCCGGATTTCCAAGAATAAGTCCGCTATTGTCATAGGCCTCCTGAAGTGAGATTGGAGCCCTCTCCTCTAAATAGGAAATAATGTTTCTTAACTTCATTCATTCACCTCCTAAGGAATTAAAAAGTTCTGTCAGCTCTGTTAAAAGCTTATCTTCCATTTCTATTTTTTCGGTATTATACATGACTTTGGCGCTTTTTAAACCACTAACAGCCTTTTTTTGTTTTCTTATGTGGTCTTTTATCCAGTCCTTAAGTAAGGGATCTTTTTTTCTAATTAATATATCGCCAATCAGCTCTTGAATTCTTTCCCAATTCTGTCTCCGCATTCCGGTATATTTTGTCAAGATTACCTGATAGAGCTTTTTTCCTTCACATATCAAGCCTTCATTTATTATTTCGAAACCACTTTCCCATAAAAACGGACGAATCAACTCCTGATGCGTCATAGCCTGAATAATAATATAATTTGATTTTTTAGCTATATTCATTGATTCAGAAATTATATCAGTAATTAATATTCCGCCCATTCCCGCCATAACTATTACATCAGCTTCTTGTTCCACAATTGGCTCAAGGCCGCTCCCAAGACGTAATTCCATACTTTCTTCGAGTTTATATTTTCTGCGGGTTCTT
>CAZPIS010000293.1:0-2137 GCA_964586745.1 uncultured Ruminiclostridium sp. | reverse complement strand
CAAAAGCATCTTCTATCTCATGGTAGGTAAGCGTGCCTTTTTCTTTACCTTCCTGGGTAAGCTCTCTTAATATATTTTTAGGGTCTTTCGGCTCTTCTTTATTTGTTTGCTTGGTCTTATTACTTTTCTCATCGGAAACCGTTTTATTATCAAGTAAAAAATCTTGAGATATTTCAACTTCACCGTCCTGAAGAATTATATCTTTTTTATTATCTTTTTCTAACGAATCAGCTTTCTTTTTTTTGTTTTCTGCCATATTATCTCTCCACCCCTCGGTATTCTCATAAGAATCATTATGCCAATATCTTTAGTTCAGCAATCCTTTCTGCTCGCTTACTGAACTCAAGCCCTAATTTTTGCCTTATGATTCCGTCATTTTCATTTTTAATTCTCTCAATAGTCTGCTTTTGCATGTCTTCCAATTTTAAAATTTCAAGTTTATTAAGTATTTGTTGTATTGCTTTATCGGTGTCCTCCGAATCACTGCTTGTTTCGGCTATCCGTACCATATAAGAAGCTTCATTAGGTTCCAGCACATTTAAAAGCTCCGCTAAAACACAATTACTATTCTGAGCAAGCCTTTCATAAAGTTTTTCCGCTACTTTCCCTGCACTTCTATCTACGTATGTATCAACACCGTATTGATTTGACACTTTACCGAACAAACTGTTTTCATTACAAAGCATTACCAACAGCCTATATTCTAAGTCCCCATATTTAGAATCAATCCGCGGTATTTCCGAAATCTCCCCTCCTAATGCTGTGTTTTTACGCAATGAGTATTGTTTGTTTTTTGATATCTGTCTGTTCCTTCTCTTTTGCACTTCACTGTTCAAGGACGCCAATGAGATTCCATACTGTTGTGCATAATCCTTTGCATACAGCTCTCTTTCAATACTGTTATCATGGGCAGCCAAAATATCTGCAATGCTATTTAGCAGCTTCAGCTTGTCATCTACCGTATCCAGATTATACATGTTTTTTTCAACTCTAATTTTGTAATCCAGCAGAGATATTGCCCTATCTATGAGGTTTTTAAACTTTTCATGACCATTATTCTTGATGTATTCGTCGGGATCTTTGCCATCCGGGATTAACAGCACCCTTATATTGCAACCGGCTTTTTCTAAAATATCAAGTCCTCGCAGGGTAGCTGCTTGTCCGGCAGAATCTGAGTCATATGCTATTATCACCTCTTCAGCATATTTTTTAAGTATCCACGCCTGAGATTGAGTAAGCGCCGTTCCCAGTGAAGCGACGGCGTAATCAATACCCGCCTGATGTAATGAAATTACATCCATATAGCCTTCCACTATCAATAGCTTCTTACTTTTGCTTTGGCGGGCATAATTAAGTCCATAGAGCTCACGGCTCTTGTTATACACAGGTGTATCTGGAGAATTCATGTATTTGGGTTGTGATTGATCAATAACTCTACCGCCAAACCCAATAATATTTCCCCTAATATCAAAAATAGGAAACATTATTCTGTCTCTGAATCTATCAATCAATTCTCCATTTTTGGTTTCCAGTGACAGCCCTGATGAAAGTAATAATTTTTTTTCCGCTCCTTTATTTAATAATGTCTTGGTTAGATCATTCCAACCATTAGGGGCCAACCCTAAACCAAATTGTCTGATTGTCTTTTCAGCCAAACCACGTTTTTTTAAATACCCCTGTGCCCCGGCGCCGTTTTTGCCGGCCAATGTCGAGAAATAAAACCTCGCCGCTTCTTTATTTATATCCAGAATTTGCATTCGTAATCTGGATTTTTCCTTCTCCTCGTTATCCTCAGGCTCCGGAAGAACAATTCCCGCTCTTTCGGCAAGAAACTTAAGCGCATCCAAAAAATCTAAATGTTCAATGTTCATAATAAACTGAATGACGCTTCCGCCCTTATTGCATCCAAAGCAATAGAAAAACTGTTTTGCAGGTTCAATACAAAAAGAAGGTGATTTTTCATTGTGAAACGGACATAAGCCAAAGTATCTTCTGCCCTTGCGTTCAAGCTTTACATAGCTTGAAACTACCTCAATGATATCATTGCGTATTCTGACTTCCTCGATTAGCTCTTCAGGGTATAACATATTGTAACCTCATAGAATTTATTATTCGACAGATTGCCCGGTTTTCCTTC
>CAZPIS010000292.1:0-2143 GCA_964586745.1 uncultured Ruminiclostridium sp. | reverse complement strand
TTCTTATATCAAAGCCCAAGGCGTCTGTCGCATCATCCAGAATTCGACCGGCTGCTTCCGAAATCTCGGAAATTTCCTTGGCCATGCCTACATATTGGGCACCTTGACCCGGAAAAACGAAAGCAATTTTGCTCATATATTTCCTCCGAATTATATACAAAATAAAAACTTAAACTTATTTAGACCACGTAATGAGTGCTGCACCATAGGTAAGGCCTCCGCCGAAAGCCACTAAAATTATTTTGTCACCCTTTTTTAGTAATCCTTTAGTCGAAGCCTCATCCAGACAAACGGGTATACTTGCACTGGAAATATTGCCTGTATATTCTAAATTGTTGTATATTTTATCCATAGAAACATCCAGCCTTTTAGCCGCATTTTGTAGTATCCTCATATTTGCTTGATGCGGAAAAATATACTGTATTTGTTCCATCTCCAGGCCCGCATTTTCCATCACTTTCTTTGTAGCCACAGCCATTATTCTGGTGGCGAAAGTAAACACCTCACTGCCATCCATCCATAGAACCTGCCTTTTACCTTCGTTTCGGTTTGCAATATCGGTATCGGAAGCATACAGAAACGGCAAGGTAAGGACACTTGCATCTTCTCCGACAGCACCCAAATGAGCTGACTCAATTCCGGTATCATCATCAACCCTGCTTAAAACAACCGCACCGGCACCATCTCCAAACAGAACACATGTCTTTCTGTCTGTAAAATCCGTTACTCTGCTTAAAGCCTCAGCAGAGACTATTAGAACATTCTTATGTGTGCCGTTTTCAATAAACTGCCTGGCGGTCTGAATTGCATAAATAAATCCTGTACACGCTGCATTAAGATCCAATGCCGCCGCATTTTTTGCACCTATTTCCCTCTGTACACAGCAAGAAAGTGATGGAGTGAGATAATCAGGGGTACATGTTGATGCAATTATTAATTCAACGTCACCGGGGTTAATACCGGCGTCTTCTATTGCCTTTAGCGATGCTTCTCCGGCAATTCTTGCGAGAGGAACATCATCCTCTATTATGTGTCTTTCCCGGATACCGGTTCTTTTAACTATCCATTCATCACTAGTTTCAACGATACTTTCAAGCTGACTGTTAGTAAGCTTTTTATCCGGCAGAATACTGCCTGTTCCAATTATTCCGGCTTTAAAGGGCTTCATCATATAGGCCTCCGACTTCCATACTCGAAAAAATATTTTTCATTTGATCCAGAACTGTTGTGCAAGCAGAACTACAAGCCTTCAATATTGTATTTTTTATAGCTTTTGCCTTAGAATTGCCATGGCATTTATATATCATACCGTTAATACCCAGAATTGGCGTACCTCCTAATTCTTCGGGGTCAATTTCCTTTTTTAGTTTTTTAAGTTCATGCTTGATAAGAAGATAGCTTATTTTCCCCGGCAGACTCCTTGAATACATTTTTTTTAAGTAGTCCATGAAATACTTGCCGGTACCTTCCATAATCTTCAACATTGCATTCCCGGTAAACCCGTCACAAACTGCTATATCAACTTTGCCATCAGTGATGTCACGGCCTTCAACATTTCCTATAAAATTGAGGTTAGATTTCTGAAGTGCTTCAAACGCTTGCTTAAGGGCTTCATTTCCTTTTCCCTCTTCAGTACCGACATTAACCAGACCTACTCTTGGTTCTTTAATACCATACATGTTTCTCATGTATTCTGTTCCCATTATGCCAAACTGAACGTAATTTGCAGTTTTAATCTGAGTGTTCATACCTGCATCAATAATCATTGTCTGACCCTTTATTGAGGGAACAATGGGTGCTAAAGCCGGTCTTAAAACTCCTTTTATTCTTCCGGCAATTAAAAGTGACCCTGCCAGCAAGGCTCCTGTACTTCCCGCTGAGATGAAGGCCTGAGCAGATTGATCTTTTATTTTTTTCATACCCGAAACTATAGCAGAGTTCCGCTTTTTCCTGATTGCTTCTGTAGGTTTATCAGAATTAGTAATCTCATCAAAAGTTTCCGTTATTATTATTCTTTTATTATTTAAATTTTCAGGGCCAAGGCACTTTTCTATTTTGGCACGGTCTCCCAAAAGTTCAATTTCAAAACCTTCGGTTTCCAATGCCTCAAGGCAACCTTTAACTATCTCATGAGGAGCGTTAT
>CAZPIS010000291.1:0-2168 GCA_964586745.1 uncultured Ruminiclostridium sp. | reverse complement strand
AAGTATGGAAACGGTTATGCTTGGTGATAGAATATTTGACAGAGCACTTGAAAGCGAAATGATAGTTTTAGATGGTATGACAAAGGAAAATAATGATCAACGTAATTCTAACTGGGAAAAGCATTTAAAAACAGTTTATAATGCGGGAAGAGCTATAACTATATGATTGGAGCTCCATATGGAAACTATTAATAATATAGAACTAAGTGATGCAAGTATTTATCCGGATGAAATTGTACTAAATAAAGTTCTTGGCCAATCTTATACTTCTTATGAGAGTTTACTTGAGCTTTTCAAAAAGCATCAAATGAGCTATGAGTGGCGATATTATAACGATGGAAAGGCTTGGTTATGTAAAGTACAGAAGAAGAATAAAACGATTGTTTGGATGTCTGCATGGAAAGGATTTATTCAAGCAACAATTTATTTTCCAGTAATATTGTTGGAAAAGATTATGGAACTAGAAATAACTGAAGACTTAAAGAAAAAAATTATTAATACAAAGAATGTCGGTAAATCAAAACCCTGTATATTTGAGATCAGATCAAATGAGATACTTATTGACTTTGAAAAGGTGATGGAATTTAAAATTACCGGTAAATAAATAGCATACATTTTACGTTAAAATAATGCATTATAAAAGAGTAACTTTGTAAAAGCAAGAAAAATAAACCCACAAAGGATTGCAATATAAGATAGCTAGGGTAAAATGGAATTAATAGTCTATAAAGCTTTCATAATGCCTTGCAAGGCATTAAAGTTCAGCAACACGTTAGTTTCCTGCTTGTTATAAAAGTATCAATTTTAAGGAGATTCTTAAATGAAAAACTACAAAATACTAGAAAAACGAGCCTGTGATGTAGAATAAGCTTGATGGCTGGAGGTGAACCTATCTTGTCAGATTATGCTTATGGCTATTGTGGAATGCCGTGTGCCCTATGTACCCGATATAGAACGGATGGTAAAAGTAAATGCCCGGGATGTTCTCACGATGGATATTATACAGAGCCGTGTAAAGTATATCGTTGCTGTAAGGAGAAAAAAATGATTCAGTGTGGTTTGTGCGAGGATTTTCCCTGCGTAAGACTGGGAAAAATGGGAGATTTCAGTAATCTCAGCACAAACCATGTAAAGGAGAGAAATAGCAAACGTATCGCCATAGAAGGATATGAGCAGTGGTATGTTGAATATAAAGAACGTGCTGATTTACTTACCGTGGCGCTTGATAGATATAATAATGGACGAATGAAAAGGTTTCTGTGCGAATTGTTTATACAGCAGGATATCGAAATCTTACGAAAAATCATGCTTCTAGCTGAACCACTTGTTGGAACGCAAAAAGAAAAAGGGAAAGCATTTCAAGTAATTGTGGAATCGGTGCTCGCAAAATAAGCATACTCTTATGTTTAAACACTATAAATTGCGAAATAACGATTGATAGGCTTAAAGAAGATGGTAAAATCATATTTGCTAATTCATCATAATGCAAAATAGTAGAATCATTAGGGGCTCGAAGTACATATTTCGAGGGGGTATTTTATTAGGTAGGAAGTTTGGAAATTGGCTTGATGTAGTTGCATACCAAAAAATAATTTAGAATATGTGTGAACTAATAGAATGGTCTCTGTGAGGATTTTTAAGTATGAAGAAAGCTTTAATTATTGTTTTTTCTATAATACTTTTAGTTGCATTTTTTTGCTCAATATGGGGTAGAGATGTATATTATAACTTAAGGGATAGGACATATTGGACAGAGCTTTCGTCTAAAATTGTTAAATCTCAGATAGAAGAAGTATTATTAGATAATAGTGTTTTTCTTGAAGGTGATGAATTTGAAAAATTTATAATTGATTTAAATACGTCTAAATATTATAGGAGTAATTGGAGAAAAGAAGGACCTACCGGTCCTGTAATAACAATTAATTTTAAGGATGGCTCAAGTGAACATTTTCAATATTGGGGAAAAGGTATCTATGAAACATCATATAAAAAAGGACAGTTTCTTATTCGAAATATAGAATTGGATACTATCTTAGAAAAGTATGATTAAATTCATCTTTTCATGCAAAAAAATTGAATAGTATGAATTGCTTTGGTATAATTATGCAGACGATAAAAAATTGAGGGGAGAAGCTTTATGAGCGGGGAAAGACTACAAATCTTTATTG
>CAZPIS010000290.1:0-2179 GCA_964586745.1 uncultured Ruminiclostridium sp. | reverse complement strand
TCCCACCAGAGCACAGGTTAATTCATCCTGCTTGTTTGCTACAATTTCGTTTTTACCGCATACTCCGGCTTTTGTACAGCCCTTTCCCCCGGCAGTTTGTTCACATTGAAAACAGAACATTGACATAAATCAGTACCTCACTTTTCTATTAAAAATAAATTTATTGACTTTAATATACATTTATGGATTTAAAGATTGTCTAACATATAATATAGAAAGACACTTATTTTTGGCAAATAGTAAGCATTTTAAATGGCGATATATAAAATCTATTACCATCATTTGCGCTTCAATAAACTAAAATATTAATCTTCAAGAATTTGACCATCAGTTGTTATTGTAACTATATTCCAAGGGATCATTTTACCGCTCTTAATGAGAGCATTTTTAATTGCATTGGTAATGCCACCGCAACAAGGAACTTCCATTCTCAATACAGTGACGCTTTTTATGTTATTGTAGCTGAGAATGGCCGTGAGCTTTTCAGAGTAGTCACCTTCATCAAGCTTTGGACATCCTATAATGGTAATTTTGTTTTTCATAAAATCATCATGTATATTAGCATAAGCATATGCGGTACAATCTGCGGCTACCAATAAGTGAGAATTTTCAAAATATGGAGCTTGCGGTGAAACCAGCTTAATTTGACAAGGCCATTGTCGAAGCTGAGACTCAGGCTTTTCGTTGTAGCCGGCCGAAGACTTTAGCGCAACAGTTGCAGGTTTTCTCTCTATTGCTCTGGCGTTAGTGCCCGGACATCCGCAAGCCATAGGTTTTACCTTCTCAGGTGCATCTTCTTTAGCTTTTTGCTGTCTAGCTCTATCCATGTTGGCTTTGACAGCTTCTTCATTAAAAGCATCGGCCTCACGTTCTTCAACTGTAATTGCTCCGGTGGGACATTCGGGAAGACAAGCTCCTAAACCATCGCAATAAGCCTCTGAAATGAGCTTGGCCTTACCGTCAATTAATTGTAAAGCTCCCTCGTGACAAGCGTTAATACAGATTCCACAGCCGTTGCATTTTTCTTCATCAATTTTTATAATATTTCTTTTCATTTAATATTACCTCCGTTTCGTGCAAAATGATAAACCAATATGTCTGAAACTAATTATAAATTGTTATACGAAAAAAATCGGTTGCCATGGCAACAAAATTCTTATCTAATAATTTAGATGAGGCATAAATTCTGATTGTTCTTGTTAAAAGAGTAAAAAAATATTATGATTATATTATTGATACTTTAGAAAAGAGATAAAGGGGAAAAATGGTGGGGAATATGATAAAGTATCGCGAGGGCTATGAAATCGATTATATACGGCTGATTGAATTATTTACAGAGGCTGGTCGAGTAGATGAAATGACAGAATATAAAAAACTTGTTGACACGGTTGAAAGTTCGATTCTTGTCGTTACAGCATGGGACTATGACTATATGGTCGGGTTTGCCCATTTAACCCGCGATGCAGCTTTTAACGGAGATATTAAGAATTTGATTGTAGACAATGAATATAAGAATATGGGTATAGAAGAAGAGATTATAAACCATATCATTTCATATGAATTATAGATCACTTTTTTGAGCCTTTAAAAAAAAGTTACATAACCTATACACAAAAAAAACATTATGATATATTATTAATGTTGAATTTATTAGATATGGAGGAACTTACAATGAGACACATTAAAACAATTAATAATTCTACCTTAAATAAGGATATTAAAAAAGCGGGTTGCGGTGAATGCCAAACTTCTTGCCAATCAGCATGCAAGACTTCCTGCACAGTTGCGAATCAAAAGTGCGAGAGAAAGTAATTAGTTTTTAATGCCGTACCAGAATAAAATAAAATGAATTATACTGTGGAAGGGCTGCAAAGCCCTTCTTGTTGTGTTCTTTTACTGTAAATATTAATGGAGGAATTTTATGATACATGCCTATAAAATCCATGGTGAAAATATAGTTTTAGATATTATGAGCGGGGCTGTACATGTGCTTGATAACACTGCCTATGACGTTTTGGGCTGTTATAACAGCGATGGAGTACTCGATTCAAATAAGCTCAAAAAACTTAACCAATATGATGAAAAAACGATAAATGAAGCTTTAAAAGAGATTGAATACTTAATTGAAAATAAAATGCTTTTTACTGAAGATCCATATACAGAGATGCTGCCACTTTGG
>CAZPIS010000289.1:0-2184 GCA_964586745.1 uncultured Ruminiclostridium sp. | reverse complement strand
TCAGCTTGGGAAGCTGATGTTCTGCCATTGAACTACACCCGCATGCACATTATACATGCAGCGAAATCTATTTTAGCATATAGCCATATCATTTGTCTAGTGCTATGACAAATTTCATTCCTAAGAGTTGACGTGCGTAAATCAGTATTCAAAATCAGTTTTCGTAATCGTCGTAGTAATTGCCCTCATTATATTTTTCTTGGTTTTCCCTCATGGCTATTACATTTTCCTGAATAGAGAAAACTACCATAAATATCTCAAACATAACTCTAAGGATTATTTGCAGAATGAGTGTACCTAATAGAGCCACAAAGAAGTTTGTGACAAATATAGCTACCAACCCTACTACCACAAGGACAATCACAAAAGCAATATAGAGAATTTTAGCTAACCCGCTGCTTAACATTAATCCAAAATTCAGCACATCTTGAAGATAATCTGATAGCTTGTCATATCGTTTTTGTTTTCTGGGCACCAAAAACAAAAAGTAAATCCAGATAGCCGCAATGACCGCACCGGTCAGGATATAAGGAAATGAAGTTTTCAGCACATCAGTAATCTTATTTGCCATCGAAAAGAACCCAAGTTTTAAAAACCAATCCATAAGTCAACCCCCGTTTTTATTCCGTTCTATTAGTTCGGTAGCAAGCTTTACGGCTTTGTATGCGTCATTGCTGTAATGTGCACCAAAGCTTTCGGCGAAGCTCCTGTCTACAACCGCTCCCCCAACCATCATAGGAATTTCAAGCCTTTCACGCTCCATATCAGACATAACTTGCGGCATTTGGTCCATTGTTGTTGTCATAAGGGCTGAAAGGGCTATAATATCGGCATTATTTGCCTTTGCCGTTTCGATTATCCGGGATGATTCTACGTCCTTGCCTAAGTCTAGCACATTAAACCCATAGTTTTTCAACAGCATAGCCAGAATATTTTTGCCAATGTCATGAACATCGCCCTTAACTGTTGCTATAACAATGGTTCCTTTACTTTCACTTTTTTCGCTGCCTTTCTCCAACTCGGGCGCAAGCACTGCCATAGCCTTTTCCATGGCTTCGGCTCCTCTTATAAGTTGAGGCAAAAAATATTGTTTTTGTTCATAGCGTTCTCCCACCGTTTGAATTGCGGGAATCATTTCGTTATCAATAATTTCCTTGGGAGACTTACCACTTATCAATGCCTGATATGCCATATCCTCAGCTGTAGTCCTATCACCGTTTATTATAGCATCATAAAGGGTTTTTAAACCGGTCTCTTTAGTCTTTCCTGATTTTTCGATCATTTTACTTTGGTCCTGATTTTGTGATGAATAATACTCGACATAGGAAATTGCGTTTTTATCCCGAGCGGCAAGGGCATCAGAAGCTTTTATTCCCTGCATAAGCTGTTCATTGTTTGGATTTAAAATAGCTGTGGTTAAGCCTTTTGCGACAGCCATTGCCAAAAAAGCAGTATTGATATTTTCCCGGGAAGGAAGCCCAAAGGAAACATTTGAAAGCCCTATTGTGGTATTTATCTTATACGTGTTTTTACACCATGATATAACCTTCAATGTCTCAAGCGCACCGGAAGGATTGGACGCAATTGTCATAACAAGGCCATCCACAAGAATATCCTGCTTACTGAACCCCAGTTCTTTAGCTTTGGAATAGACCTTTTTTATGATATTTATTCTTTCTTCGGCAGTTTCCGGTACTCCGTTGTCATCAACCGGAAGCAGAACAAACATAGCACCATATTTTTTTGCCAGGGGAAGCAATACCTCGATTTTTTTGCTCTCCCCTGATATTGAATTAACAACAGCTCTTCCCGGATATATTCTCAGTGCCGCTTCAAGAGCCTCAGGATTTGATGTGTCAATAAGAATAGGTGTCGGTACTGCATTACATACCGCATTGACCATACCCTTCAAGGTTTCTTTTTCATCTATTCCGGGAACGCCGGCGTTAACATCCAGCAAAATTGCCCCGGCCTCTGTCTGGGCTCTGGCTATATAAGACACTGCATCCATGTCACCTTTTATTAAAGCTTCCTTCAAGAGCTTTTTCCCAGTAGGATTCAATCTTTCACCAATTACGGTAAACGGAAGTGTGTCGTGAATCTCAACAATTTTTCTGTTTGAACAGGCCAAGCTGTATATATTACGCTCTTGCTTTATAGGCTTTAATCCTGATATTTTCTCTC
>CAZPIS010000288.1:0-2198 GCA_964586745.1 uncultured Ruminiclostridium sp. | reverse complement strand
ATAAAAAAGGCCTTACGGTTATTACCAATGCAGAAAGAATTATTTTTGAGCTTTCCTCCTGTGATGATATAAAACTTATATCATCCGGAGGGGTCTTAAGGAATAAAAGTTTGTCCTATGTTGGGAAAATGGCTGAAACCGTCATTAAGAACTATTACGCCAATAAATTATTTTTCTCCTGCAGAGGCTTTATGCCAAAGATAGGATTGACAGATTCCAGCGAACAAGAGTCAGAAATCAGAAGAACTATGATGGAATGTTCGGATAAGGTTATTTTTCTGTGTGACCATACCAAGTTTAACAGGGTGGGTTATGTAAACACCGCAAAGCTAGATGACTTGGATTATATAATAACTGATCAAGATTTTCCTTCCGAATGGGATGAATATTTTGAAGGCGATTCACCGGTTATAGTCTGTGCCGACAGCTGATATAAAAATATTACTTAAAAGAACAGTGGGGACAGCTCTTTTGGTTTGTTGAGGCAAACTAACCGGAACTGTCCCCTGATTTAAGGAGACTAATGAAATTTAATAAAAATGTGAAAATACTTATTGTTATTTTTATAATAATCTCAATCGCTATTGGCCTATCAGGATTTTTAATAGCCTATATCCCATCAAGGATGTCTGAAAAGCATACCAATGATATTGTTAATTTGTATTTTCAAGACACAGGATACGACATTAACTCATTTAATAGTCGTTGGGAGGAGCTTGTCCGGGAGTTTGAAATTGTATCTGATTTAGGTCATATAATACCGGTGTATTACATAACACAAGATAACAATTACGATAATAAAACCATTATTTTAGTACATTGGCATGAAAGTAACCACATTGCCATGTACCCGATTGCAGAATTATTTTTGGAAAACGGATGGAACGTTGTTTTATATGACCAGCGTGCACATGGAAAAAACACAGCCAACACGGTTACTTTCGGTTATTTGGAAAGTCAGGATTTAGCTCAGGTAATTGATTTCACAAGAATTAATAACAATGATAATGTTGTAGGTGTTTTGGGTCAGTCGATGGGGGCTTCAACTATTGCCTATTATCTTGGAGATGATGAGGCTAAGGGGAATTTGTCATTTGCTATAATTGATAGTCCATATAGCGATATGTATAATGAAGTATTGTGGGAAATATCAAAAGGAAAGGATACTGTCATCGCAAACGGATTATCTTCCCTTGGAAGTGCATTTTGTAAGGCTATATACGGTTATTCGTTCAAGGATGTTAACATAGTTGAGAGAGTAAAGAACAGCAATACACCAACACTTTTATTACATAGCAGGACTGATCAAAAATGTCCCTATTACATGGCTGAAGATATATTTAAAGCAATTCCTCATGAGCAAAAAGAGTTTATAACATATGAAAATTCTGATCATTTGTTTTCTTTCTGGGATGAACCTGAAATATACGCAGAAGGGCTTTTTGCGTACATAGAGAATTTTTCGGACAGCACAAAATGAGCGTAAAATATGAATCAGGCGGATAGTGACTTTGGCTTAGAATTAAAGACTATGTAATAAGATGTTTATGCCTATTATAAATTGGTAAGATACTTATGTAGAACAAGAATGATATCACCCGTTACCGAAATCATAGATTTCGAACGGGCCCCGAGTCATTGAAACTCGAGGTTGAGATTAATCTATACTCGCTAAGCGAGAGGTAGGGGAAATCTTCATTCTCGTTATAGGAAGAAAAGGAGATTAATGATGAACTACAGAACTCTTGGAAAAACAGGTTTTAAGGTGTCTGAGGTGTCTTTAGGCACATGGCAATTAGGAGGCAAGTGGGGAGATAAATTTGATGCGCGTAGTGCCGAAGAAACCTTAAGAGGAGCAGTTGAAACAGGTGTTAATTTTTTTGACACTGCTGATGGATACGTGGATGGTCTGAGTGAAAATGCGATAGGAAAGTTTGTAAAGACAGTAAGCGATAGAATTTATGTAGCCACAAAATGCGGGCGGAAGCTTAACCCACACAATGCAGATGGATACAATCGAAAAAATATTAGAGGATTTGTACATGATAGCTTAAAAAATATGGGGCTGGAGGTTTTGGATCTTATTCAGCTACATTGCCCTCCTACAGAGGTTTATAGCAAACAGGAGGTATATGATACTCTTGATGAGTTGAAAAAGGAAGGTAAGATTTTAAATTACGGTGTCAGTGTAGAAAAAG
>CAZPIS010000287.1:0-2199 GCA_964586745.1 uncultured Ruminiclostridium sp. | reverse complement strand
CCGTAATTGTGCTTTATAATCTTATAAATATCAATATAAATGAACGCAATACAGAGCTAGCCACCTTAAAGGTATTGGGTTATCACAACAATGAGGTCGCAGGGTATGTGTTCCGTGAGACTATAATATTAAGCTTTGTTGGCACATTAACCGGACTTTTACTTGGGGCAATACTTCACCGGTTTATTGTAGCAGTAGCCGAAAATCACGATTTGATGTTTGGACGGCAGATTTCTCCGTTAAGCTTTATACTTTCTGCAGCTGCAACTCTCTTCTTCTCTCTTGCGGTTAATTTGATTATGTATGGAAAGTTAAAAAAGATTGAAATGGTGGATTCAATGAAGGCTATAGATTAATATTATTATCAAGCACATTAATAAATGTTATAATATAACTATCTTTTCGACATGTTATTATTTGTGTAACTTAGTATTATTACAAACCAAGGGGGATATTATGGCTGCAAAAGTACTATTCGCTCCGATGGCTTATTCACGCTACGAAGCATCTCAGAGCTTACCCGAAAAATTCGTACGAATACTTAAAAAAACAGACCTTGCAGAAAAGGTAAGAGGTAAAACCGTCGCAATAAAAATGCATGTGGGAGAGGGCATTAATTATTCGACCATACCACCGGTTTTTATCCGTAAGCTTGTGGATTTTATTAAAAGTAATAGAGGTGACTGTTTTATTACAGACCATTATGTTTACTCACGCCATCCCGAGAGGCGGGGCTATACCGAAAGTAACCTTGGTTGCCCTGTTTTGGATGACTGCGGCCATTTGGGCAAGTATTACTATACCAAAGATGTTGATTTCAAGTCCTTCAAGCATGTAGATGTGGCTGGGCTTATCCATGACGCTGATATGTTAATTGATTTTTCTCATGTAAAAGGTCATGGTTCTTGCGGCTACGGCGGTGCATGCAAGAATATTGCAATGGGTTGTGTAACTGACAGAACCCGCCGTGAAATACACGGTTTAGAGGGCGGACTTGTTTGGGATAAAGATACATGTACTTATTGCAAAAAATGTATCGAAGCCTGCAATCACGGAGCCAACAGTTTTAGTGAAGAAGGAAGAAACGGCAAATATTTAGTGGATTATCATAACTGCACTCTTTGTCAACACTGCGTTAAGGTTTGTCCCGTTCATGCAATAACCCTGGATTCTCATAATTACACCGATTTTCAAACGGGCATGGCTATTTGCACGAAAACCGTTTTGGATACCTTTAAGCCCGGAAATGTATTTTACATTAATGTTCTAACCTCAATCACCGCAATCTGTGATTGTTGGGGACTTACCACTCCTTCACTGGTCCCGGATATAGGCATTATGGCGAGTGACGATATTGTGGCAATCGAACGTGCATGTCTCGATGCTATAAAAATTGAAGATTTGATTCCCGTAGGAGTGCCCCAGGGCTGGGAACTCAGCGGCGAAGGTCATCTATTCCAACAGCTTCACGGGAAAGATCCGTTTGTTCAACTGGAAGCACTGGAAAAGCTTGGGTTGGGAAGTCAGAACTATGAACTTGTAACCATTAAATAACTCAATACGGACAACAATAACATTTAAAAGGCATCAACTGATGCCTTTTTTTGTACGAAGGAAAACTTCATATAAGAAAATATTGACATATTAAAAATAAACTGATATCATTTTGATATCAAATATATATTGATTTGAAACTGGAGGTCTTTATATGGAAAAAACATATTCAAATGAAATTGAGTTTAAAGCTAAAAACGGAATGTCTATGCTTATGCTCAGTATTTTACTCGTAATTGCCGGAATAGCCGCAATAATTGTAGGCGGAATACTTATAGAAAACGTAAAGCCGACGACTATTGGTGTCGTTATTCTTGTTCTTGGCATACTTTACACTTGTGTTTGCTGGATACCATTTATGGGGTTAAAAATACTTAAGCCTCAGGAAGCCTTGGTTCTGACATTATTCGGTAAATACATCGGAACTATAAAAGGAGAAGGCTTTTTCTTCGTAAATCCTTTTGTATCATCCGTTAACCCTTCTGCGGGAAAAGGTATGGCTACCGGAACAGAAGATCAGAATCCTAGTCCACAGATTAATACAACAACGGGTAATATTAATATAAACATCCCTAGCAAAATAATATCTTTAAAAGCCATGACGCTTAATAATAATAAACAAAAGGTCAACGACGCCCTTGGAAA
>CAZPIS010000286.1:1605-2206 GCA_964586745.1 uncultured Ruminiclostridium sp. | reverse complement strand
CTTCCATTTCAGCTAATGATAATAATTGGGCAGCAATGCTCTATGATGGCAGTGAATTCTATTTTTCAAAGAGTTATTCAATTCATATTGTTGATCGTGTAGGAGGAGGTGACAGCTTCGGTGCCGCCCTGATCTATTCATTTATAAATGGTATGGATCCGCAAAATGCGCTTGAATTTGCTGTTGCTGCAAGCTGTCTAAAGCATACAATCGAGGGGGACTTCAATTTCGTAACTGTAGATGAAGTCAATAAGCTTTCAAAAGGCGATGGCTCAGGCAGAGTTCAAAGGTAAACTGTTTTCTCTTAAAAAATGTAACGCTTCAATGGTATAAATCTGAACAATCAAAAAGCTTTAATATTCACTTGCTCGGCTTCTTGTTCATCTATCATCTTGGCAAGCATATCGAAGACCACCTTTGGGCAGACGTTTATGTTAACAGCCGGACAGGAGTCTAAACCGCCTGTTATCTTATTACACGGCTCTTGCAGTAACAGCGCATTCTGGTTCCCCGAGATCATGGCCCTATCCAGCTATTATAAAGTTTATGGATGGCACTTAAATTTGCAACAACTTACCCGGAGCGTATTTCTATGCTGGCC
>CAZPIS010000286.1:0-1595 GCA_964586745.1 uncultured Ruminiclostridium sp. | reverse complement strand
TGATATTATAGGCGAAGCAGGAAACAGCGAGGAATACAGGCCTGATCTCAATTCCGATGCTTTTGCACTTTGGATGAAGGATGTCCTTGATGCACTCGGGCATGAGAAAACCATAATGATCGGCAACTCACTCGGCGGTTGGATGGCACTTAAATTTGCAACAACTTACCCGGAGCGTATTTCTATGCTGGCCCTGCTCGCTTCAGCGGGTCTTGCTGAAATTCGCCAACAATTCATGAGTAATGTGGCACAAACCAGACAGGAGGACAGAACTGTATCAGTTGATTCTGCCATAATCGCAAATAATGATATTCCAAAAGAAGTGCTTGAATTTATGAATTTGATCGTAAAAAGCTACAACCCGATTCAGCATCTGCCCGTATATGGAGACGAGCAATTACAGCAGCTTAACATGCCGGTTCTCTTTATTGATGGAGAAAATGATGTTATTATTGATGCGGATAGATCGGCTCAAAGACTTTCCCGCCTTGTCCCATCAGCCGAAATCCACTTACTTACGAATCGCGGACATGTACTGACCAATTCCATTGAATATATCCTTCCATTTCTGGCGAAGGCGAACCAGAGCTAATTAAGCCATCCATTCCATATTTTTACATAGCGAGAATCAAGCATTTGTTTCGTATTTTCTTGTCTCTCTTCCATGCTTGTAGTTACGCCAGAACAAAACCAATCCACCTACCACTATAAACAAAGAAATAAACTGAGAGGTAGACAAAAATCCAACGCCTCCTCTTTCATCATTTCTCAGGAATTCAACGAAAAAACGCCCGATGCCATAAAGCACGAGATAAGCTGCTCCCACATTTCCTTTGTGCTTTGCATATTTGCTATAAATAATTAAAAAAGTTGCTAATAATAAGTCCCCGCCAGCTGATATCAATTGAGTAGGTATAAGTGGAATGCCTGCTGGTGCGATACTACCTTTGGGGAAAGTGATAGCACACCAGCCCGTGGTGGGGCGACCATAACAGCAGCCGGCCAAAAAACAACCGATGCGTCCAAACCCTTGAGCCAAAGCTACTGAGGGTATCAATAGATCAAGATAACGATAAAAATCACATTCCTTTTTTTTACAGTATACAATTGCTGCTAAAACACCACTTATAATACCACCATATACTATAAATCCATTACCACTAAATATTTTCCAAGGATTTTGTAAAAAAGCCGGAAACTCTACTATCACAAACAGAATTTTTGCGCCTATAAATCCAAAAAAAACACATAACAGTGTTATATCTATTATCATTTCACTATTTAGACCACTTCGCTTTGCTCGAAACATACCAACAGCTATAGCTGCTAATATTCCCAATGCGATCATTAGCCCATAACCATGTATAGTGAGCCCCAAAATTGAAAATAAATCATTGTGCATATTAAAATATTTCCTCTTCTTCTTTTATTAATGAAAATCCAACAAATTTTCATAATCACTCTTAACTTAATGTTCCAATTCTTATAATAACAAAGTAACCCGCTATATGAAAGACACATTTAACTATATTAAAAATATGACAACCATACACAACTAATCAAATATCATCTATAATAGTAGTTGTACCCGAGAT
>CAZPIS010000285.1:0-2213 GCA_964586745.1 uncultured Ruminiclostridium sp. | reverse complement strand
GCGACATAGTAAAGATTCCAGCGGCCATTGAACTCATGCAGAAAAATATTACCGTTAGGGGCACACGGGTTTTAACTAAAAAGGGTAGCCTTTTAGGTGAAACAGGTGATATCTTTGTAAATGAGCAAAACACCTATAATATTACCGGTGTTGAATTTGTTCCGGCGAATACTTCAATGCAATCGGGCATTATTCCGCGAAGCAGTATTATTACATTTGGCAAGGATCTTCTTGTTGTACAGGATGATTTTATCGATCAATTGATTGAATCGCCACATGCAATCGAGGAGGAACTCGCAGAAAAAAAAAATTTTAGTATAGACGGCCAATCTTCCGCCTTTGATGATGAGATTGTATATTCTGAAGTAATAAGCCAGAGCCCTCTGAATGAAACGCCTAAGGAGACTGAAACAGAGAAAGAAGAACTGTTTAATATTGGATCTTTAGACTCTGATACTAGCTTTAAAATCCCTTTTGAGAATAATGAGGAAGAAAAAAAGGTATTCGAAGAGGGAACGGGGCTTGAAATTCCTTTGGAGGCACCGAAAGCAGCTGATGCACAGGATGAACAACAATTAAGTGCCGCAGAGCTTTTTGAGCAACGCCAAAGACAATATCTCATCGGAAAGAAAGTGACCAAGGCAATTTACAATTCTACCGGCGGAATAATACTTAGTAGCGGAGACATAATTACCGAGCAGCTAATAAATGAAGTAAAGGCCAATGGTAAGCTTATTGAGCTTGTAATGAATTATGAAGAGTAATATAAGCGCGTAATGGGTACCGAGAACCTTGTTTTAGCAAAATCAAAATACTACGGGTCAGGATTTCCTGACCCGTTTGTTTTAACGGAGATGAGGCGTACTATGAAACTGATAAAAAATTATTTATGGGCATTACTGATTGTAGTTTTAACTTTTTTAGGCACCGGAGCCGGCTTACTTTTTCTTTCAGTTTCAAAGAATGAGCCGGAATTTGTAGCTACCAAAGCCGGGGATATGAGTCTGGAGGGTTTATCATCTGAAGATGCAAAAAAAGCACTCTCAGATTATTTTAAAAAACTGACTGGCAAGAGCGAATTAAAAATAGAAATAAACGGGATGCCTTTTTCAATTCCGTATCAGGATATTGATGTCAATGTGGATATTGATAAAACCATGGAAAACATGATGGATAAAATGCCTGAAAATGGGTTAGAAAAACTATTTTCAAGTTCTGTGATAAATGAGATAACCCCTGTTTTTACATATAATTCGGGGAAATTAATCAGAAGGTGTGAGGAGCTACTCGCTCACTATAAAACCGAACCTGTTGATGAATTGTATAAAATTGAGGACGGCTCTTTAATTCTGATTCCGGGTATTCCGGGGTTAAGCACCGATTATGAAAAGTTGGAGCAAGAGCTTAAAGGTATGATTTTTGCTTCTAATGAGCCTTATAAAGTGAATATTAATGATTCACCGGTCATTATGAAGACACCGTCGAAACCGGTTTATAAGGAGACTTTTACAACGTTGGTTTCAAAAAGCGATATTGAATTTGACAATAGTCTTAATGAGAAGGTTAAAATCTCTAAAGATAGTATTGATATTGTAATTATTGAAAATAGTCAAGATTTGAATCTAAATTCCATACTGGACTTTTCTCAGTTTTCGGGTGATATGGAAGAGGATTTATTGAATCGTATAGCAACAACATTTTATCAGGCTGCATTACCAATTGACGGAATAAAGGTTTTAAATAGAAAACCTGCTCAAAAAGCAGTACCATATGCAGAGCCGGGACTTGAGGCTGTTATTGAAGGAGAAGGCGCCAACCTGGTTTTAAGAAACGAAACAGGAAAGCCTTTGATGCTTTTAACCGAAATAACTGCCAATAAATTTAATATCTATTTTGCTTCCACAGGCGAAATAAAAACCGGTACTCTTACTGTAGAAAAAAAGGATCTGGTGCCGCCTTCGGTTATAACAATAGTGAACAATTCTTTGTCTCCCAATGTAACCAGGGTAGTTTCTGAAGGAATTCCGGGTTATACCGTTTATGTTATTCGCACCATTGACGGAAAAGCAGAGGAAATCTCCCGGGATAAATATCTGCCTGTCAGCAGAACCGTTGAAACCGGTGCAAAACCCATCAATTCAGGGTCAAAGTGAAAATTTTAAGAATAATGCGAACTAACGTTGTCATTTAAACGGAGCACAGTGTAGCAAAGA
>CAZPIS010000284.1:0-2214 GCA_964586745.1 uncultured Ruminiclostridium sp. | reverse complement strand
GAAAAATCCAATTCCCAGTCCTGATCAAGCTTTTCTTTTTGGTAGTCTTTAATTATGCTTAGAATCATAGACTCTAAATCAGGTTGTTTTAATACAGGTGCATCTATAGGCATCAGCTCTCCGTTTATTCTTATACAAGGTGGCATCCCCACAACTAAATGAAGGTCGGAGCCATTTTTTTCAACGCATTTAATAAGCAGTTGATCTATTGTCAGCTCATAGCTTGATTCAAGCCCGCTAAAACGCATATTATTAACCCTCTAACTCACAAGTGTTTAATTACCTAAACCATCGGATAATGGATCATCAATATATTTAATATAATCTTTAACCTTTTTGATGTTTTCCTGAGTTTCTTCCACGTACATTATATAATGTGGATCTTCTTCTCTGGAGACATTATCACTGATTGTAAAGCTAACGGAAGGAATGCCTGTCAAATCAACAAGTAAATCTCGTCTTTTCTTTAGCTTGCTGCTACCGCTGGGTTCATCAGAATAATCTATAGGCACCTTTATTTTTTCTGTCATAACATCCAATTTATTAATATAATTCATGGCATAAAGTCTGAAATCTGAAGGGCAAAAAACCATAACACTCTTTGAAAACTCCGGATAATTAAGAGTCTCCATGGTGATACCTTGTAATTCAAGATTATCGAAGCGGTTTTTCAACTCTTGTGCAGTAGTGTATACTGTATTATATACGAAGAACGTATCATCATTTTTATGTTTTTCTATGTCAAACATCTTTATTATTTCAGTTGCAAGTTTTACGGATTCTTTTGTACCATTAAGCCAGACTGTTTGAAGGCTTCTTTCAAAAGTAATAACATTCACATTCGACAGTCGGTTAAGTATTGGAATAATATCATTTGCGGTTAAATATGTCATCTTTACATTACTGATTATAATGTTATTACTAAGCGCATTTTGTGATATATCAATAGTTTTTTGAAGATTTATTATTTCAGCTATTTGATTTTTGCTTCCATAAACCCAAAGAGTCATAGGGTTTGACTCAAGTATCATTCCCGTGTTTAAGCCAATACGCCCGAGTATTTCATTCATTTCCCCTGCCGTTATATATGTTAAGTTTATCGGAGTAAGATTTGCAGAATAAGAATATGTATCGTCAGAAAAATTTTCCGCTTTGTCCATTATATAAATAAGTTCATTAACCTTACTCAAATCCTTTGGCAATCCCTGTACCAATATAACTTTTTTATTACTGTCAAGAGTAGCCTTTTGAACCGGAATCTGTAAAGCATCAATCTGCTCTGAAATTATATCGGATGTTATATATTTTAATACAAATTTTGACAAGGATAATTTATTATAATATTCACCGGTCAGAGTCTCTCTTTTTCCGACAATCAGAGTATTGTTGTCATCCAAATATTCCAGAGCTACAGAATTCAACAAATATTCCATGGCAGTTTTCGAATCAAGCCCATCGAAACTGATATTAATTTTCATCGGTTCGCCGGTATAGATAATATTTTTACCCATATTAACGGCTAACGCCGATAATACATCCCGTATATCAGCATCTCTCATGTTAAAAGATATATTTTCATTCTCCTCTATTGCCATAGAAGGTATATAATTAAAACAAGAGATAAAAATAGTCATAATGATTAAAAATAAAAGTGGCAACTTAAAAAAACTATTTTTTGACATATGTAAAACCTCCAATAAAAACTTATTATTTATTGTTATCTTTTTTTTCTGTAAGAACAAGAACCATGCTCTCGCTTCCGTTATCCAAGGTAATACTGTCCTTTTCAATCCCAATAACTTTCCATTTACTGTTACCGATTACATCATTCAGAGAAAGTATGTAAGAATAATCGCCCCATTCTATAATTGCGGTAGATTTTAAAGCAGAATATACTACTCCAACAAGCTTCATAGGAGATTCAAAGGGATCCTTTTGCTGTTCAACAGCTTCGCTGTTTTCAGAACGGATTATCTGAGGCAACACATCCACTTGAGGTTGGGAAGTATCTATTGGAGAGGCAGTATCTGTAGATTTTGATGCACTCGATTCATCCTTTGTTGTTTTTTTATCACCGTTTTTAGGCAGGTTAATAATAATCGCAACAATAATTAGAATGACTAATAATGGTATCATGAAAGCTAGTGACTTATTCTCTCTAAAGAATTTTTTAATTGCTGTTTCTTCAGTTGCTTTTTTTGCCATATCTGATAA
>CAZPIS010000283.1:0-2214 GCA_964586745.1 uncultured Ruminiclostridium sp. | reverse complement strand
CCACCGGTTGGACCAGCCCTTGGCCAGCATGGCGTTAATATCATGGGATTCTGTAAGGAATTTAATGAGAGAACGGCAAAGGATGCTGGGTTGGTTATTCCGGTCGTTATAACGGTTTACAGCGACCGTTCGTTTACGTTTATTACTAAGACTCCGCCCGCTGCCATTCTTATTAAAAAGGCCTGCAAGATTGAAAGTGGATCAGCAGTACCTCAGAAGGATAAGGTAGCCAAGATTTCTAAGGAAGACGTAAGAAAAATCGCAGAATTGAAAATGGTAGATCTTAATGCTGCTAACGTTGAGACTGCTATGAGCATGATTGCAGGTACTGCAAGAAGTATGGGCGTTGTAGTTGTAGATTAATTAAGATGCCCCGATATGTGGGAGGGAGATTTCCCGCTAATGTTTGACCACAAAGGAGTGAAATGAAATGAAGAGAGGCAAGAAATATCTCGAGAGTTTAAAGCTTGTTGATAGAGCAAAATTGTATGAACCTACAGAAGCGATGGATTTAGTGCAAAAAACTGCACCGGCGAAATTCGATGAGACAGTTGAGGCACATATTAAACTTGGTGTTGACTCCCGTCACGCTGATCAACAGGTAAGAGGTGCGGTTGTTCTGCCCCATGGTACAGGTAAAACGGTAAGAGTACTTGTATTTGCAAAGGGTGAAAAAGCAACCGAAGCTGAACAAAACGGCGCAGATTTTGTTGGTGCCGAGGATCTTGTAACAAAGATTCAAAAAGAAAACTGGTTTGAATTTGATGTTGTTGTAGCAACTCCTGATATGATGGGTGTTGTCGGTCGTTTAGGTCGCGTTTTGGGTCCTAAAGGTCTTATGCCAAACCCTAAGGCAGGAACCGTTACCATGGATATAACAAAAGCTATTGCCGACATTAAGGCAGGTAAAATTGAGTATCGTCTTGATAAGACAAACATTATACACTGCCCTATCGGAAAGGTTTCCTTTGGAACCGAAAAGTTGCATGATAATTTTCATACCCTTATGGATGCTGTTGTTAAGGCAAAACCTGCCGCTGCAAAGGGTCAGTATTTAAAGAGTGTAACAGTTACTTCGACTATGGGACCCGGTATCAAAATTAATCAACAAAAAGCTCTTGACTAATTAGATTTGATACTGTAGAATAACCCATGGAATAATTGCATATCGAGCTGTAGACAGTAGGAATCTAAATTCTGCATTTTTGCAGATTAGATATAACGTATATCATCCTGCCGAGGTTATCTTTGGAAGGTATTAAACCCTTTCATAGTCTATAGTTTGATTATGAAAGGGTTATTTTTATTCTGAACAACAAGATTCCCTATAACCCAGCAATCTATGATTGAATTGGGATGGGTTCTGGTATTAATGATTAAGGAGGTGCACTAAATGCCCAGTGAAAAGATTCTAAGCCAAAAAAAGGCTGTGGTTGAAGAACTGGCTCAAAAGATTAAAGAGGCAAAATCGATTGTTCTGGCTGATTACAGAGGACTCACGGTTGACCAGGACACTAAATTGCGTAAAGCATTGCGCGAGGCAGATGTTGAATATAAGGTTATAAAAAACACAATTATCAACTTTGCTGTCAAGGGTAGTGAGTTAGAAGATCTCGGAAAATATCTTGCAGGTCCTACAGCTATTGCTATTAGCACAACTGATCCTGTTGCTCCATCAAAGATTATTGCAAAATATGCAAAAGACTATAACAAACTTGAGATTAAGGGTGGTATGGTTGAAGGCAATATAATTGATGTTGCAGGTGTGAATGAGCTTGCTTCTACACCATCAAGGGAAGAACTACTCGGAAGACTTATCGGAAGTCTCCAGGGTTCGCTATATGGTCTTGCTGCTGCCCTTAACGCTATTGCAGAAAAGCAGGAGCAACCTGCTAATGCCGAGGCATAATAAATTTTAGTTTAACGAAGTATAATTTTATTGTAATGGAGGATTTTAAAATGAGTGAAAAAATTACAAAGTTTATTGAAGAAATCAAAACTTTAACTATCCTTGAGCTCAAGGATCTTGTAAAAGCTATCGAAGAAGAATTTGGTGTATCAGCAGCTCCTGTTGCTGTAGCAGCAGGTCCGGCAGCAGGCCCGGCAGCGCCTGTAGAAGAACAGACAGAGTTTGCTGTTGTTCTAAAGGAAACCGGTGCTGAGAAAATTAAGGTTATCAAAGTTGTACGTGAAATCACAGCTCTTGGCCTTAAA
>CAZPIS010000282.1:0-2216 GCA_964586745.1 uncultured Ruminiclostridium sp. | reverse complement strand
GTCTTAAGCATCTCTGAGTTACGTGCCAAAAGATTATTTGTGGCATTTGTAACATCCTTCTGAAGCTTTAAAGCCGATTGCTGGCGAAGCATGGTAATGGCAATGGCTATCTGATTCTTCCAAAGCGGTATAGTATTCATTATTGAGCTTTGAATCTTCTCAACCAAGGTTTGGTCATTATTCTGAATCAAGCGTATCTGTGGTGCAGTTTGAATTGCAATCATACGGCTCAGCTTCAAATCATGAATTTTTTTCTCGAACCTTGATATCAGCTCAGCCATGTCCTTTACTCTTTGTGCATCCATTGCATCACCGGTTTTTGTGGCTTTTTCCTTAAGCTCGGGCATTACTTTATCATTGAGGTCCTTTAGCTTTAAAGAACCGGCCATAATATATATATCAAGCTGCTTTAAAAAGTCCAGGTTCTTATCGTACATGGTATCCAAAGTTGTTATGTCCCTTATAAGCTGAAGTTTAGATCTATCCAACTGATCAATTATCTTTTCAATTTGTATGCTGATTTTATCATAGCGGGAAATGAATTTCTGAGTTTCCTTCCTTATTCCCCCGAACATTTTAGCAAGGGAAAAGCCCTTTTGATTCGGATCAATTGTATCAATATCAACATCTTGTACCTTAACCAAAAGATCGGTAAGTACATCTCCAACCTCGCCGCTGTCCTTTGCTCTGATTTGATCAAGCATTGCGTCAGAAAACTTAGATATGTCACTCTGAGCCAAATTGCCGTATTGGATAACGTTTTGAGAATCAGACACATTTATTTGTGCCGCAATGTCCAATACTGTTTGTTTATCCTCCGGTGACATTTCATTCCACTTATTAACATCATAATTATCAACTTGATTTGAACCTGTCTGAGCCGGTGCGAATTGTGCCTGAGCATCCATATACATTACCAAACCTTCCCTAATTATTTAAGAATTTAAAACAATTATTTGAGTAAATTATATACCATTTCTTGTCTGCGTTGTATTATCTTTTTCTTTTTTTACAGATGATGTGCCATAATTATTTGCAAGGGTTTCAAATACCTTGATTTCAGTATCCAAATCAATAACGTCATTAGTCAGCATTTTTTCCTTCTGCTGAAGAAAAGTAGTCCGGATTCCTTTTAAAGATTTCTCCGTCCTCTCAAGTGTCTCAATTGCATCAGCCGGCATGGGTCTTGTGGTGGCTAACTCTACATATTTCACTATTATCTTATGAGTAGGCTCTAAATAGTAGGTTATAAACTGCTTTACTATACGGATATCTTTAGGATCTTTTTTGAGCAGATCAAACATAGATTCGGCAATACGGCACAAATCCTCAACCTCTTTGGATATTTCAAGCTGTGATAAGTTCTTTACTGCTTGCCTCATTCCGCCGGTAAGCTTACGACCGTTTTTAATGGTGTTTTCAATATCAGAATGCGTCATGCCCTCTACAATAATGGTATCATCTTTTTCTTTTTTTGAAAAAAACAAAATTACCACAAGCCATCCTAAAACACCGGCAATAAGAGGTAAAGTTAACGAACGGAGCAGAAACAGCAGTAAAGCAAAAACAGCCACTCCAGCCGCTATGGACATTATTCTACTTGTTGTTGATAATTTCAATTATTTTCACCACCATTTACATTTGCATACATATAATCATTTTACTCTATTTTAATTCTTGGGTAAAGAGGCAGCTATAGGGTCTGGCAATTGCCCGTTGGGTAATAGGGTCAATATTTGCTACATCCACTATCATTCTATTCTCATCTGCTCGCATTTTTCCATCTTTTTTGTTTGGAAAACTCCCCTCAAGCACCATAAATCTTTTTCTGTATTCTTTCTTCCATCCGAATTCAGGTATCTGCTCCAACAGTATTTTGACATCCAAGGCTTTCACTTCGCTGTCATTAAGAAATTCAGGAATAACATTATTTTTTAGTGAGCACGCATAGTCAAGCGCAATAAATGAATCAAGTGCCAGAGCATTAATTCCATCGACCTTCAAAGCATAATCCCTTAGAAGCTTAAAAAGTGTTGTTGCTGATATGGGTTGATACAGTCTTCCACGGCACTTTAAGAACTCCGCAAAGCCCTTATAAAAAGTAAAAGGTTCTGTAAAATAGTCCTCAAGATATTTAAGTGTATAGTTGAACCGCTCTGAATTTAAGGTGCGGTCCAAGGCTTCCTCAATAGCTTTTATTTCAAGTATTTCCGCCG
>CAZPIS010000281.1:0-2250 GCA_964586745.1 uncultured Ruminiclostridium sp. | reverse complement strand
TCAAATCCAATTGCCTTAAATCCCAGGATACTGTCTTTATCTCCCATGACCGCAATTTTATGCATAGCCCAACCTCAGCCTTTCCTTAATGGTTTCCCTTGAAATCTTGTTCATAACACCGGTTATTATCAAACGGGCATTTTTTATTTCGGTTTCCTTAAAATATAAGTAGCCGATAACAGGTTCAATGCCCATGGTAACAAATCTGCCCTGCCTTAGAAGAAGAATTATATGGTCGTCCAAAACCTTCTCGACCTCTGATATTCCATCAGGCTTACTGATTGCTTCCAATAAATCGGCAGCAAGTGTTGGCTGATCAAGGTTTTTTAGGGTTTCGAAAAGCTTGTCTAGCCCTTTATTCTCCATTTCTTCATATAGCTTTGCGCTAAAGCTTCCTCCACTAATCCAAGCCCTCTTGATAAATTCATCGGGCTTTGTAAGAAGCTTTGATCTAATAAGTATACGTAAATTTGCGATGTCAACAAGCATATCAACGAGTTTAATCAAAAAAGTATCTTCGCTCTTTTTGGCATCCTCCGACATATCCCTGTAGTTAGATTTATCCATTATAAAATCTATCATTTGAGGATCACCTGAAGTGTTAAACTCATCTAATCCCGCTGTAATCGCTTCTCTGAAAATTTCAGGTAAATCATTTAGCTTTCTTCCGGAAATAAGCTTTAATAACTTAACAGGATCAATGTTCCCAAGTTTGGTTAAGCTCTTGGAAACGTCAACTTTTAATGCTTCTGCTTTTATTATCAACTTGGCATTTAGATAGTCATATCTTTTTTTAAACAGGTTAAGAACCATTGGATCGGGAATCATCTCACCAATCAAATCATAAGTTTTTAAAAGCTCAGAGGAAAGAATGTTTTCCAGATTCTCTGCCCCACTTTTCCTATTATCTATGTGCTCATTGCCATATCCTGCTTCAACCATTATCTTTACCGCATCAGAATAGTCCTTCATCTCAAACAGACGTTCCAGTCTGCTGCGACTTAAGAGCTTTGTCTCCCTGGCGCGGATACGCGCTGTGGCATAGGCATAATCCTCTTGCTTGACTCTGGCCATATAGACTCCTTTTCTAGAAACTTTGCTATAATCTGAGCTTACGAGACTCATCATTCACTAAATAATATTTTAGCCACCTCAGATTCCAAATTTGGTCTTGCCATATTCAATATGACTTCCAGGGTACAATTTATCTCCATTTCACCGTAGCGAACAACAAACCCACCACAGGAATTAAGGTCATCTCCGGCCAGCTTCAACAAGGCTTTCTTGCCCATGTTTTTTACTTTTCCGTTTACCTTATCAACAAATTGCTGCCCCAGACGCTGCTTATCTTTTTTATTCAAGACAAGCATCCCTTCATCATCTTTAATTACCTTAAGTAAAATGTCTTCAATGAATAGACTGTATTGGTCGTCAGGCATGTCCGCAACGCGTGAAAGAGCAGTAGAAAAGGCTTCATCGATTGTGTCCTGACGCGTCTTAAGAATGGTTTTTTTGTCTTCCATTCCACCTGCCGCAAAAAAGCGCTCCTTGTATAGGACAGCTTCTACCTTTGCCTTTTCTGTCATTATTGCGACACGTTGAAAAGCCTGTTTTTCAGCGTCCTTAATAATATCCTGGGCTTCAAGTCTCGCGTCTTCAAGGATTTTTCCGGCTCTTTCCCTGGCATCAGCTATAATTCTTTCCTTTATCTTTTCGGCTCCATTCATTTTATAAGCCCCTTTTTATTTAATACAGTATCGGTTCTACAAATTATATTTTACCTAACATAAGAATGGAGACAACAAGACTCAAAATAGCGAACATCTCCACCATCAATGCGTAGATAATGGCATTACCAAGAGCTTCCGGACGCTTAGCAATCAAATGAATTCCGGAAGTCGCAACTTTACCCTGATATATAGCTGAATACCATCCAACAATACCAACAGGAAGTCCGGTTGCAAACAAAGATAGACCCTGAGCCAGTGTAAGCCCATCAGCTATTTTACCAATAATCATAAATGCTATTACGAATCCATATATGGCCTGTGTAGCGGGAAGAGCTTGCAAAATCATGGTAGAACTAAATCTACTGGGTTCTTCAGCTACAACACCTGCGGCAGCCTGACCTGCTATACCGCAACCTTTTGCTGACCCCAGAGCCGCAACCAGAAAAGCTATTGCTGCTCCCATAATGGCATAGACCTGAGGGTTTAAAAATATGTCTGCAAATTTCATCAAAGTGATCCT
>CAZPIS010000280.1:0-2251 GCA_964586745.1 uncultured Ruminiclostridium sp. | reverse complement strand
CATATACCGCAGCGACAAATATAAAGGCAAAGCACAATATTAATATTAAGTACGCAACTGATTTTTTCAGCTTAACCATGCCTCCTAATTTTTTAAAAAAATTAATCATCATAATTAAGGGTATACAATATCCTTGTAGTTTGCAATTATAATTTGCTATTATTACATATAATGTTATTCGCAACTATGTTTATTATAGATATCATTATTTTTGTATTGGAATTAAGGCAAAAATACTTTTAAGGAGATTATCTGCAATGCTAAAGAAATACCGTACCGGGGAGCTATTAAAATATTTAGGGGTTTCAAGGGATACATTGCGTTTTTATGAGGAGAAAGGGTTATTAAGTCCAAAGAAAAATGATGAGAATAATTATAGAAATTACGATGTGTTTGATATATTTAAAATTATGGTGATTGATTTCTATAAAAAAAGGGGAATGTCAATACACCAAATTCAGTACTTGCTAAGAAATAGTGATGTACAAGATATGCAAAGCATATTAGAGGACAAGAAAAATGAACTAGAAAAAATGATATACGAATGGCAGCGCATGGTAGAAAGAATTGAAGTTACTCAAAAATTCAGCAGTGACTTAATCAGCAATCTAAAGGTTTTTTCCGTAAAGCCCATGCCTTTATATCGAATCATTGGAGAGGTGTCGGACTTTATCGCTGTAGACGAATATGAAACAGTAATTGACATGATAAGCTCTAATAATAATGATATGCTATCACAAATTGTGCGTTACATTTCCTTTAACGAAGACAGTGTTACAGGTACAAAAATACTAATCGTTGAGGCTGCAAATACCACAAATGATACCGATCAGTACATTCAATATCCGAAATGTCTTTATACGGTAGAAGAGGAAATACAGCCATCGGTTGAACCTGTAGATTTAATCGAAAAGATGTACCAAATATCTATAGAATATGCCAAACTGCATGGAATAAGGTTATTAGGAGAAGCCTTTGTCATGATTCGTCTTATTACATATAAAGAGAATGTATCAAAAACCTATATGGAAATTTTTATCCCTTTTGAATGTGAAAAAACTATTTGACCTGGGGGTAACCCCCTGCTTTATACTTGAGGCAAATTAAAGCTTCAGGAGGAAAGCAGATATGAAAACCATAGTAATAAAGGAAATTACAGATATTTCAGTAAAGGATGCTTTTACCTTTGATTTAACCAAAACAGAGGTGTCCCACTGCGTCGGTTGCTGGACCTGTTGGTGGAAGACACCCGGGAGATGTTTGTTCAAGGACTTGAACGAATACTATCATGAATATATCACAGCAGATAAGGCGATATTTTTTGCAAAGGTAACGAAAGGGTTCGTCTCCGGTAGAATGAAGACCCTTTTCGATCGCATGATTCCTCTATTCCTTCCGTATACAACCTACAAGACCGATGAGTCCATGCATGTAAAAAGATATGAGAAGTACCCCGATATAGAATTTTACTATGACGGACAATTCCAAACTGACGATGGACGCCAGATATATGAAGAATATATACATCGTGTATTTTATCAATTTTACTCCAACAACATTGTCGTTAAACCAATAGAAGAATTTATCGGGGAAGGAAGGCCGGAAAGATGAATACAATTATTATTAACGCATCACCAAAGGGGAAATCTCAAAATAGTAATACAAGAATTATTAGCGAAGAATTTATACGCAACATGAAGGTTCCCTGCGATATAAGCTTTATCGTGAATTCTGATTTAGAAGAGCTGGCAGGACATGTGGAACAATATGATACCATAATTTTTATCCTACCTCTATACATTCATGCTATGCCAGGGATTATGATGAATTTTATTGAACATTTAAAACCATCTTCCACAAAAGGGAAATCCATGGGCTTTATCATACAGGCAGGTTTTATTGAAACCGCACAGGAGAAGTACGTAGAAGCTTATTTTAAAGCTTTAGCTAACCAGCTTAACTATGATTATTTGGGAACCGTTTCTAAGGGTGAAGCCGCCGGAATATATATGTTTGCAAAATTGTTTAAAAAGGTTTTAAGTAAAATAAATATGCTGGGTGAAATTTATGAAAAAACCCATGCCTTTGATCCAAAAATAACGGAGGATTTGGGAAAACCATATACATTGTCAAAGTCCCAGGCGAGGACTTTTCAATTTTTCTGCGATATAGGGTTGAATAATATTGGCTGGCATAAAGTATTAAGACAGAACAAGGCATTGGATAAGCGTCTGGACAGACCGTTTTTATA
>CAZPIS010000279.1:0-2267 GCA_964586745.1 uncultured Ruminiclostridium sp. | reverse complement strand
TCAGTGGTGTTTAAAAAACGGGTTTATATTTTTACCAAGGACATAGATTAGGGTATTACGCTAGTTTTGCGTAATACCCGTTTATATATTTTGCCCGGCCGGGGAATAAACTAGGGGTTAAAGACTGTAGTACTCTTAATAGCACTATAAGATTATTCTTCTACGAATTCTATTGCCTTGACAGGGCAATTATCGATAGCCTTCTGTAATTTTTCTTTATCCTGCACGGAGCTGTGTTCCTTTATATAGGCTTTCTTATTTTTTATCGCAAAGAGTTCTTTGTATTCTTGCACACACAAGGTGCAGCCCATGCAGGCGTCTTGATTGATGTTCAATCCTGTTTTTGATAACTCCTCTGCCTTTGGCAAATCCTCATTTTTAACAATCTTTGAAAAAATCCACGAAAAAATAAGAATTGCAATAACCGTTAACACCCAGCGTACGAGCATAAATTGGGGACCTAAAAATTTCACTTCATTAATTAGCATTGGGATTTTTATAACTGCCCAGGAGCTTAAAATGATAACTAGGTTTCGTATTGACGCACCTTTTTTATGAAGCATTACGCAAACAGGGAATGCTGCATAAACCGGACCGGCAGAAATCGCACCTAGAGCAAAAGAAAGGAAGATTCCTTTGAACTTGGATTCTTGGCCAAGATATTTTATTATGGTCTGTTTAGGCACCCATGTATCAAGTAAAGCGGTTAAAACAAAAATTACCGGCATAATAAGCAGCATTTCTTTTATGTAGTAACCACTGTTTTTTATCGCTTGGATTCCCATTTGCGGTTTTATTAAAAGTATAACCGCATAACATATAAAGATGAAAACGAGAAAAAGATTATCTTTTATTTTTTTCAATATTATTGTCATATAATCATCCCCATAATAAGAGCTATAATAATTGCAAATATAAAGCTTAGCCCATTTCTGATAAATGTAAATTTCTTGCCAAAGGCTTTTATTTCTAGTGGAATAGTAACAACTCCTACCATTGTAAGTGTAGTTAAAAAGGCAACAGAAGGAACAATTCCCACTCCTCCATTGATTAGCGTTCCGACAAGGGGGAACGCAATAAATGCCGGAACAAGTGTAACTGTTCCCAAAATTGCTGCAGAAATGGTTGCTACAAGCATATTTTGCTTTTCAACAAATGCTGCTATTGATTCAGGCGTAAATATTGTAAGTATTAAACCTATTGCAAAAATGATTGTTAATATGGAAAAAAGCATTCCCTTTCCCATACCAAATGCAGCTTTAAGAGCTTTTCTTGTTTTATTTTTATCTTTAATAAATGAAAAGACAAGAAATCCTGCTGTTAAAACCCATACGGCTATAGAGAATATGTCCATGTGCCCTCCTTAATGATAATAATTCGTAATGAATTATAGCAATTAATTTTTTTAAGATATAGACACATATGTTTCTTTTTGACATAATATTTTTTGGAGGATTAAAAATGAAAATAAATAATCTAAAACAAATTCCACTTTTTATAGATGTTGATGAAAAAATATTGACAGAACTAATAAAAAAGCGTGAGATATATGAAAGTAAATATAAGAAAAATACAACCGTTCATTCGCGGGGAGATAATTGTGCCTTAATTGATGTGGTTTTATCAGGAAGCCTCGTGGCATATTCACTGGCGCAAAACGGATCAGAAAACGTTATGTCTGAATTTAAGACAGGAAGTATAATAGCTGCAAATCTGCTTTTCGGCGATAATAATAAATATCCGTTTAATATCTATTGTATGACTGAGAGCCGTTTGTTGCACATAACAAAGTCGGCAGTATGTATACTGCTTAAGGATTATAATTTTGTTATGCAGTTTATTAAATCACTTTCGCAGAATTCTCAAGGAATGAATCGTAAAATCGTAATGTATTCACAGAAGTCCTTACGAAAAAATGTGCTTGATTACCTTTATGCGCTATCAATAAAACAACAAACAGATATTGTTACTCTCCCTTTAACGAAAAAGCAGCTTGCAGATATTTTTAGCGTCCAGCGCCCATCTCTTTTCAGAGTGCTTAAGGAGCTAAAAGATGAGGGTTTAATTGAAGTCTGCAACAGAAAAATAAAAATAAGAAAATGGTAGTTTCCTGTGCAAAACTAAAGGCCAAAATAATGAGCAAAATCTGCAGGATGCGGTATTTTAGCTTCAATAATTATATAATTTAATATGCATTTAATTTTGTACCTTTGTCACAGAAAAAACATGATTTCCTTATATAATATATAGTAGGTGATAATTATGCC
>CAZPIS010000278.1:0-2275 GCA_964586745.1 uncultured Ruminiclostridium sp. | reverse complement strand
AATATATTATCCTTTTTGTCTGAATTAATCAACCCATCATCCAAAGAACAGCTTATTAAAAGAACATCTCGGTATATCGATTCCAGTATGTCGATACATGCATTAAAAGCATCCTTGTTCTTTGAAAGATATTGATTAAAATTTAGCTTTGAAGTTATATCATCGTCAAATACAAATTTTAAGGTTTCTTTTCTGTTATTCTCAAAATCTTTATCGGCCATAAGCTGAATTGCTTTTCCCGGAATACCCCTGCTTAATGAAAGAAGATACTCCTTATCGGTTATGTCAATATCCTTTTTCATCATAATCAGCTTCATATCCTTAATTGAAATTGGTTTAAGATTTAATCTCACTACTCTGGATCTTATCGTTAAAAGAAGAGAATCATAATTTGATGCTGTAATTATTATAATAGCATAAGCCGGCGGTTCCTCCAACGTCTTCAATAAACAGTTCTGTGCTTGAATTGTCATCTTTTCAGCTTCTTCAATAATATAGACCTTACGCCCCTGAAGAGGACGAACAGCAATATCATCAATAAGTTCCCGGATCTGTTTAATAACTATATTTCGAGTTTCACTGCGTATAAGCATAAAATTTGGATTAATTCTTTCATCAAACCCTTTACATGACCTGCAATATCCGCACGGAGTATTAGCGCTATCTTTTTCTGTGCAAAGCAAAGATTTAGCAATAAAATTTGCAAGCGTTCTTTTACCTATACCTGTTTCTCCCGTTAATATAAAAGCATGACTTAATGTGTCATGCTTGATTCCATTTCTGAATGCATTAACAATATCAATCTGACCTATATATTCCATCTATTGCCTCCTATGCAAAGTTAAAGCACCAGATCCAGTATTAACCCTCTTATATCCTCAATACGTCCCAATATGGAAATATTGTCACGTTCGGTATCCAAAACATCTCTGGTGAGCTGTTCAAGCTTCTCATTTACAATTTTAATAGTCGAAAAAACTCTATGTCTTCCTCTTCTATCTAAAAAACTATCCTTTGTAAAGCGTGACGAACTTCTCACAGCCTCGTCCAAAAATTCCATTACCAGCCTTTTATAAGCTTTTAATTGTGATACATCAATATGTGATGCCAAATGTTTGCCTTGTTTTTCAATTTCCAAGGCTTTTTTTCTCAGCTCTTCATCCTGGTTTTCAGAAAACTGACGATCCATGTGTGAGCTGAACTGCGTTCCGTTCATATTGTTGACCTTTTTTGTGTCTCTATCAATTCGTCCGGATAAACTTTGTGGCTTTCTTCCCGAACTCCCGTCAATTTTCAATGCCATAAAATCAAAACCTCCGTTCTATTTTAAAGCCTTTTTGACAATAGAATAGATGTCATTCTGGATGTCAGCAATATCTCTGATTTTTCCGTCCATAACACAATAAACATGGTTCCAATTGTATAGTTCAGCAATATTACATGCATTTTTGTATGATTCTTGTAAGTATTCAAGATTATTTTCGTGAATATCCTTTTCATTTAACCCAGTAATTTTATTTTTTCGGTTTTTCATCAGTATTTGCGCGTATTCCGGAGGCATATCCAAAAAAATTATACAATCCGGAACAGGTATTCCCATTTTAATAAATTCCAAATCCCACAGCCACTCTAAAAATATTCTTTTCTTTTCCAAATCTTTTATTTTTGCGGCTTGGTGTATCATATTTGAAATAGTATATCTATCACTAACTACTATGCCACCATTTTCATAGAAATCTTTCCATAAGGTTTTAAATGATGCAAAACGGTCTGCTGCAAAAAATACCGATGCTGCATATGGATTAACATCCTCAGGCTTGTCCCCAAAATCCCCGTTAAGATACATTTTCACCAGTGCAGAAGAATTGCTGTTATAATTAGGAAACTCAACTTTTTTTACTTCATTATTCTCATTAATTAAACGCTCATACAGCAGCTTGGTATGTGTGGCTTTCCCGCTGGAATCAACACCTTCTATAATAATTAGTTTACCTTTCAACGTAACTCCTCCTGATTATTATATACTTAACGTAGCTATAAAACTCTAATTTGTTGGTTATTGATGCCATGTACCGGATAGTTTTCCCTCAATAGTATATCGACAAAATCTACAATTTCTTTTTTTATTATTTCACCGGGGATAATCAACGGTATTCCAGGCGGATAAGGCGTAATATATCCCCCGCTTACTCTTCCTGTTGCATCATTAAGTGATATTTCTTCTCCGCTATTAAGCAAAGCCTGTCTCAGAGGTACAATACGTTCCGGTAAGTTA
>CAZPIS010000277.1:0-2289 GCA_964586745.1 uncultured Ruminiclostridium sp. | reverse complement strand
TATTTAAAGGACGTGTTGTAGAGGTCTTTGTGCCCACTCTCTCAAGAAGCGTCGTATCTAAAGCCTTAAGCGCACCTGTGAGAGAGATTTCCTCGCTCCCAGTGGTGTTCAGGTTAGAAAGCTTATCTATCAGATTTTTCTTTCCTTCATCATCAATGACACTCTGAAGCTGACCGATAAAAGCACTTTTCTCAAATGCGGCTTCATCAATTCCCAAATGCTCATCGGCAAACATAGGGCCTCTTTCTTTATCGGTTAAAAAAAGGTTTGTCAAATTATTGGCTCCGTCATCATATAAGTTTGTGGTGCCTTTTTCAAAATTTCTCCCCACCCTGTATGACTTGCCGTTCTCCAGTGTATATTCCAATATCCCGGCATATTGCTCGCTGTTCCATGGCTTATTATGCTTTAAAGGAGGAAGACTGCCGTCCTTTGACTTTCTGCCGCCTCGCTGACCATAGAGCATAGCACGTATAAATGCCTGTAAAGTTGATTTGCCTGATTCATTGGTCTCAAATATAATATTAAAGCCCTCTTTGGGTACTATCTTCAGCTTATTAAATTTACCGAACCCTTTAATATCTAATAGTTTGATTTTCATTTGTCTACTCCTGCTATTCGCCCAACCACTCAATTTTACCGCTTTGAAGAGCCTCCAGCCCATAGCTTAAGGCAAGGGTTAATATTTCTTCTTCTCTTTTAAGCTCCGGATCCTCCGGATTATCTTTGAGCGCATATGTTAGCTTTTGGATACGAGATTTCATTTCTCTTACAAAAGCTCCTTTTAAAGAGATATCCTTTTCCAGGCTCTCAATATCATACGCCTTGCGAGTATCATTCCAAATTCTCAGATACAACCAATTCTCCGCAAAAAGGGATGTCAGTATATCCTCTTCCAAAGACAGCTCTGTACGGCCTCTAAGATAAATACGCACAATGTCTCTTTCAGGATTAAAACGCTCTAGGTGTCTCAAAACTCTCATTTTAACCTCTTCGAGAGTCTTTAATCCGGTGATGTTCAAATCCTCATCATGATAGGCTCTGATTGCGGTATCAAATCTCTCAGCCTTCAGGCTTGTTTCACCCTGAAATATCTCGACTGTTACCAAAAAGGCTCCGTGCTCACCTGTTTCATCAAATCCCAGAGGTTCGGGACTTCCCGGATTATATGCGTTTTTTAAAGGGTAATCGTCACGAATATTGTGAAAATGGCCCAGTGCATAGTAATCATAACCCAAAGACTCCAGTTCGTTTGATGTAACCGGCTTATAATCATTGCCTGCAAAATCCATATCCAAGGTACCATGAAGCATAAGAATATTTAAAAAGCTTTCTTTAGGCGCTAAAACCGCCGATAAATCGGGTTTTCCCTCCTTAAAGCTTGAAAAGCCTATCCCGTAAATATTTACGTTTAAATCATTAAGTATAAGGTTTGGACTATCAGGAGATAGAATTGAAACATTAGAGGGCCATTCCCAATTTTTATACCACGAATTTAGCAGGTACGGATCATGATTGCCGGGAATAATAACAATAGGCACGCCGGCCTCTGACAAAACCATATAAAGCCACTCCATGGTGCTTTTAACAACTGAACCATGCTCGTATAAATCTCCCGATATTAAAAGAAAATCCGCATTTTCTGTTTTTACTCGTTTTAGTATATTTAAAAAAGCAGCTCTGACATCCCTTCTTCTGGTATCGCCATATGCGCCTGAACCATACTCCCGAAAGGGTGCGTCAAGGTGAATATCAGCACAATGAACAAATTTTAGAGTTTTCAATTCTTTCACTCCCCTGTTAAAATCACTGCCTGAGCTACTGCGTAGTCACGGCTATGGGTTAAGCTTATATCTATGGCTTTTGAACCCAGCAATTTATAAATACGTGCCGCCTCTCCATGAAAATTCACTATTGGCTTACCGTTCTCCTCATTTAGTACTTCAATATCTTGAAAAGAAACACCTTTGGAAATTCCGGTGCCAAGAGCCTTCGCCACAGCCTCCTTTGCGCAAAATCGGGCCGCATAGCTTTGCAGAGAGCCCTTACCTCTGTCCTCGCAATATAATTGCTCCTTTGTTGTAAAAACCTTGTTTTTAAAGCTATCACCGTTACCAAGAGCCCTTGAAATTCGATCAAGCTCAATTATGTCTATTCCGCAGCGTATATTCATAATATCCCCCAAGGATATAGTAAAAGAGCACAGACCACATAAAAAAGCCTGTACTCAAAGTTGGCGTCCCGTATAGGAATCGAACCCACATCAATGGAACCGGAATCCATCGTCTT
>CAZPIS010000276.1:0-2340 GCA_964586745.1 uncultured Ruminiclostridium sp. | reverse complement strand
GTTAGAATCTCTACTTAACTTAGTTAAGGTTTCTAAGGAAGGGGATATTTCATTTAACCCACAGGAAGGTCAGAATAAAGATGATGGTATAAAAATAGGGTTTTCTATGGGAACACTACAAGAAGAACGGTGGCAGCGGGATCGGGATATTTTTGTTGCCAGAGCTCAGGAGCTTGGAGCAGAGGTAATTGTTCAAAATGCATACAACGACAACGACGAACAGATTAAACAGACAGGATACCTTATTGAACAAGGAATTGACATACTGGTAATTATACCGCATGATGCTGAAAAAAGCACCGAGATGGTTCACATGGCAAAAAAAGCGGGAATAAAGGTAATCAGCTACGACAGGCTTATAAGAAATGCAAACGTGGATCTTTATATTTCCTTTGATAATGTAGGAGTTGGGGAGCTAATGGCTAATGAGCTCGTTAAAGAGGTTCCGACCGGCAATTATGTTATTTTGAAGGGAGCGCCTACAGATTATAACAGCACTATGTTTTATGAAGGTTATATGAATGTTTTAGATGATTATATAAAAAGAGGAGATGTAAAAGTTGTGGCTGAGATATGGGCAAAGGATTGGGCTCGTGAGGATGCTTTTAAATGCGTGGAAGAAACACTTGAAAAAGGGATAGAGATTAATGGCATTATTGCCGGAAATGATGGCCTTGCAGCCGCTGCAATAGAAGCCCTTTCGGAAAAGAGGCTGGCGGGTAAGGTTGCTGTTGTTGGGCACGATGCGGATCTTTCTGCTTGTCAGCGTGTTGTTGAAGGGACGCAAATAATGACTGTTTACAAGCCTATTGAGAAGATTGCTAAAGCGGCTGCCGAGGCTGCTATAAAAATGGCTGGAGGGCAAGAACTTTTTGTCTTGGATAACATTAATGACGGAAAGTATGAGATTCCATATCTGATGGTTCAACCAATACCCGTTACTATAGATAATATGGAGGACACTATAATCAAAGATAGTTTTCATCGTATAGAGGACATATATATTAATATTCCGAAATACTTATGGCCGGAAGAATGATTGAGATGGAGGAAGCATTATGCCACATGTTATTATAAAATTATATCCCGGAAGAACTGCAGAGCAGAAACAGCTTTGTACACAGAAGATGGTTGAGGCATTAATAGAGACCATGAATACTGAAGAAAAGAGTATTTCGGTTGCTTTTGAGGAGGTCCCAAAAGATTTGTGGAAAGAGGAAGTCTATATTCCCGACATCGTTGAGAAAGAATGGGCTCTTTACAAAAAACCCGGATATAATATGGATTGATATATGAAACATATTTTAGTTAGATAGTGTATAATTAATGAATACAGATATAATAACAGTGAAAGGATAAATATGAAAGACAATTCTGAACTTAGATTTGCGGTACTTATTGATGCGGAGAATGTTCCCTACAGCAATGTTAAAGGCATATTAGAGGAGATTGCAAAGTATGGTACGCCGACTATTAAGCGCATCTATGGTGATTGGACCAAACCAAATCTAACCGGTTGGAAAAATGTGCTTTTAGAAAATGCAATCACACCTATCCAGCAATACAGTTATACCACCGGTAAAAACTCATCGGATTCGGCCATGATTATAGATGCCATGGATATATTATATAATGAAAAGGTAGAAGGATTCTGCATCGTATCAAGTGACAGCGACTTTACACGGCTTGTTATACGTCTTAGGGAAGCCGGGATGAAGGTATTTGGAATAGGTGAGAAGAAAACTCCCAGCCCGTTTATTGCTGCATGTGATAAGTTTACATACCTTGAAATAATTAATGCGAATTCACGTCAGTCTGTTGAGCCCGGGGAGGCTCCCAAAGCCGGAGACGGAAGAAAAGTAAATTCGAGTCCAATAAGTAAGGTTAGTGAAGACGTGATTAATTTAATTTCGGTATCCATTTCAGATGTTGCTGACGAGAATGGATGGGCATTTTTGGCAGATGTCGGGAACTTAATACAAAAAAAGCGTCCTGATTTTGACTCCAGAAATTACGGCTTTACAAAGCTTACGCCGCTTATTAAAACTTTGAAATGTTTTGAAATAGATGAAAGAGATTCAGGAAACAGCAAAATTAAGCATATTTATGTGCGGAATCATGACCAGTATAATCAGGAAAATATGGGTAAAAAGCGAGGAAATAAATAAATCCCATGTAAAGTTTATTAATATAAACGTGGACAAAAAAATTTAGCTGAGATACAATATAAAGAATTGCTAAATAATATAGCAATAAAATAAATCAAAAACAGAACAGGTATTTGCGCGTGAAGTGTTAGAGAATGGGAGTAGAGTCTCTAAACGAAGAGCCTAAAGGTTC
>CAZPIS010000275.1:0-2352 GCA_964586745.1 uncultured Ruminiclostridium sp. | reverse complement strand
TCACATATTATTTGAATAATTATGTTATTTCGGCTCTTGCCGGGCATAAAGGCCATAAAGCCGGGGTTGAGGTTTTGGCAACATTTCTTCCCCAAACTGTAGTTGACAGTCTTTACACTGTTATGGACAGGGTTAATCTCGAGGTTAGTTTTATAACCTTGGAGCCTATTGCAGCGCTTAATTTGGCAATTCCCAAGGATTTACGCCTTCTTAACCTGGCATTGGTGGATATCGGTGCCGGAACATCCGATATTGCAATAACCAAATCAGGTACAATCATTGCCTATGCTATGGTTCCCATTGCAGGGGACGAAGTAACCGAAACCATTGCGCAAAACTATCTTGTGGATTTTGAAACCGCAGAAAAAATAAAAGTTTCCATTACAGAAAAAGAAAAAGAAATAATTTTTACAGATATACTTGATAATGAAATAAGCATTAAAACAGATGAAATTATCGGTGTAACAAACCCGGTAGTGGATAATCTTGCCGGGACTGTTGCTGAAAAGATTTTAGAGCTTAATGGAGGCAAAACTCCCAACGCTGTATTTTTAGTTGGAGGAGGAAGCCAGTCAAGCGGTTTATGCGAAGCGATATCCACGGCAATCGGTTTACCGAAGGACAGAGTGGCCATAAGAAACCGCAGTATAGCTAAAAATGTTGTTACCGATGATCCCATATTAGATGGGCCCGACTCAATTACACCTTTGGGAATACTTGTTACAACAGCCATGACAAAGGGGCAAGACTTTTATTATGTTACAGTAAATGATAAGAAAATACGTTTATATAATGCGAGAAAAATGTTAGTATCGGATGCTCTTATACTGGCTGGATTTAATCCTGATCAGCTTATTTGCAGGTCAGGTAACAGCCTGAAATTTAAATTGAATGATAAGGATAGAACTATTAGGGGAACTATGGGTAAGCCTGCTGAAATATATTTGAATGACAAGTCATCAGGTCTTAACGCATTAATTGAGGCCGGAGACAAGCTTAATGTCACACCTGCTGAGAGAGGCCAAGATGCTATGATTTTTGCTAAAGATTTGGCAGAAGAATATGAGCCTATATATTTTAAATTTAATAATCAAATCGATACAATAAAACCAAAGATTTTTATAAATGGCAAGGAATCATCTTTTGATACTCCCATTCAACATGGTGACAGGGTTGATACTATTAATGATTATACACTTGATGATATCATAAAGTTATATGAAATGGACCCGCTGGTTTTAGAGTTTTCCGTAAATGGTGAACTTGTCGATAAAGAAGCAGTATTGAAACCCGGAGACCAGCTTTTGATTGTCACACGGGCATTTAATAATATATTTTCCGTTGAGCAAGAAAAAGAACCCGAAACAATAAATATTCCTGAAAATGAAGAAAGAATTAAAGAATTGGAAGAGGCCTCGAAACCTGCTAATATTAAGGATATTCTGCGAGAAGTGGAACAGAAGTTGGCAGAAAGAGATGGAATAAATGTTTCAGTAAATGAAAAGTCTATTAACTTACCACCAAAAAAGACCGATTACTTGTTCATAGACTTATTTAATTTTGTAGACTTTGACCTTACTTCGCCTAAGGGAATAATTATGCTGAGAATTAACGGAAAAGATGCTAATTATACAGATATAATAAAATCCGGAGATAAAATTGATATATTCTGGCAGGAATAATAGTCATAAAATCGGAGGGATTACTTGGAAGTTATTGACCATGATAGCAATGAGAAAACATATACAAATTATATGAGATATGGACACAGCATCACGAAAATCGAGTGGGTTATATTTGTTTTCCTGATTTTAGAAGATGTGTTCATAAGACTGTTCATAGCAAAGCAGCCTTTTGTCATGAATTTAACTATTTTTCAAGTTTTAATGCTTAGCCTTTTAATAGGCTTAAGATTTTATAACGTGTGCCATGACAGAAAAAACATTGTAAACCAAAATAGAAGAATATTTGAATTAATTAAATTATTGGAGATTATTATTATTGTGGTATCTATTAGTACAATGTATTACAGTGCGTTTTTCTATTTTGTGGCACTTTTACCGATTACTTTTATCAGTTTAACAAAAGGTTTTAAAAAGACAATTCCTTATATTTTATTTAGCTTTGTATGCCAGATGGTTTCTCAGATTTTAATGTTACCATGGCTTATAAAAATAGGTGCAGAAAATCTCTTCGGTGAAGGTTCAATTCTTATAATGATCAGTATAGCGCAATACCTTATTTTTGCAATTTTCTGTTACATATGGGGTGGAATATATAATGAGTATGCTAGAAGTGAGGAAGAAAATAATATATTAATTGATCGCTTAGGCGATAAATATGTTCAGTTGG
>CAZPIS010000274.1:0-2355 GCA_964586745.1 uncultured Ruminiclostridium sp. | reverse complement strand
GATAAACCCTCATTTTATCTTCAATACGCTAAATGCCGGAGCACAGCTGGCTATGTTTGAGGAGGCAGATCAAACTTATCATTATATACAATGTTTCTCAAATTTATTCCGATATAATTTGAGGAGATTGGATACTCCTGTTACCCTCAGCAATGAAATAGAGAATATAAATAACTATATCAATCTTCTTAAGGTGCGTTACACCGATGGGATTACGTACCGCCACGAGGTGGATGAGAGTGTGACCGGTGTTCTGATGCCCTGCATGATACTGCAGCCGCTTATCGAAAATGCTTTTATTCACGGCATCAGCAGTATGGAATCAGGAGGAATCATTCTATTGCGTGTAAAAGGAGTTAATGGTGATATAGTTATTGAAATTGAAGATAATGGTGTGGGTATGGACACCGAAAAAATCAGCCAATTACTTGATGATAACGATACGTGTTTATCGGGTCGTGATATATCAACCGGTCATACAACAGGTATCGGTACTAAAAATGTAATCCAACGTCTTAATAATTTTTTTAATACGCAGGATATGGTTGACATAACAAGCAAACAGCCCGGAGGAACTAAAGTAACTATTACAATTCCTCAATCAGAAACAAAGATAAAAAAGGAGGGTGTCCATGCTTAAGATAATGGTTGTAGACGATGAAAGTATTGTCATCGAATCTATCAAGTACATAATAGACAAAAATTTTCAAGATGTTATGGTGTCAGGCACGGCTAGATCCGGCAGAGAAGCCATAGAGAAGGCTGAAACGATTAAACCTGATGTTATTTTTATGGATATAAAAATGCCCGGTATAAACGGAATTGATGCTATTAAGGAAATCAGGGCAGTTCTTCCCAATGTTCAGGTTATAATAATTTCAGCCTGTGAGCAGTTTGAGTATGCTAAGGAAGCTGTAAATCTCGGAGTTTCGGAGTATATTTTAAAACCGGTAAATCGAAGTAAAATGATAGAAATTATTCGTCAGGTAGCAATAAACTTTGAGGAAACCAAGGCAAAAAGAAAACGCGAACTGGATCTGAAAGAAAAATATGAAAAAGTTTTACCCGTACTTGAGCACGGATTGATTTATGCGATTTTACTTAATGAAGATTACAATGAACAGATAAAAAACTATAAGAGAGTATTAGAGATTAATGAGGATAAGGGTTTTGTTATGACCTTCGAATTTGGCGAGGGAAGGGAAACGGGTAATGTTATCGGTCCCAGCGTCCTGAGCCAAAGCTTTTACCCAAAGCTGAGAGATGTTATTAAAAGCGAGTTGAATTGCGTGGTGGGGCCGGCAATGTTAAACCGGATTATTGTGTACGTGCCGATTTCTATGTCAGGCGATGATTACCAGGTAAGACTTGAGAGCGTTAAAACAGCTGAGCTCATATTGGATAAGCTTTCTCAGAAGATTGTAACTAGTATACGTGTTGGAATAGGAAGCACCAAGACTGAAAATGAAAATTTGTTTGCTTCATTTTCAGAATCTCTCAGAGCTATCAAATATGCTGATGAAAAAGAGATAATTCATATTGATGATATTCCTGAAGAACAGATAAACAATATAAATTCCATAGAAAAACGTATAAAAATGTTATTGGAGAGGGCTTCATCAGGTGATAGCAGAGAATCCGTTGCTATATTCATACAAATTTATGATGATCTTTATCAGAACATGAGAAATTCCACAGAAATAATTAAAGGGCGATTGCTCGAATTGATAGTGATGTTACATAGGCTTGCTAATGACTATCAAATAGAAGAAAATGAAACACTACAAAGCGATAATTATCTTCGAGAGTATCTGAGTATTAATGATAAGCTGATTATTAAGAGTTGGTGTATAAGTAGAATCGAGGAAATAACCGGGTTTATAAAGGCTGCCAAAACAAACCGTTGCCATTATCTTGCAACGGTAGCAAAGGATTATATTGACAGTCATTACAATGAAGAGCTGAGCCTTGAGGATGTCTCGATAGAGGTTAATCTTAGTCCGCAATATTTCAGCCGCTTTTTTAAGCAAGAAACAGGAGAGAATTTTATAGATTATTTAACTCAGATACGGATTAATAAAGCAATAAATCTTCTTAAGGATAAGAATCACAGTGTTAAAGAAGTTTGCTACATGATTGGATATAATGATCCAAATTATTTCAGTAGAATTTTTAAAAAAATAACAGGTTATAGTCCGTCTGACCAAAAAAATTAATATACTGAAATTAACCGTAGAGGAGGAATAAATGTGCGCCGTATTAGTGTTTTTAAGTGTTCTGTACTAGTTGTATGCCTGGTTGTGCTGAAAGCGCAATTCTGCCGGGAATATTAGAATATCAGAAGGTCAGGATATT
>CAZPIS010000273.1:0-2394 GCA_964586745.1 uncultured Ruminiclostridium sp. | reverse complement strand
TCAATGCACCTAATGCAAGGCTGTCGGTATAATCTGTTGCAAGCATAGAAGCATACGCTTCAATAGCATGTGTCACAGCGTCTATACCTGATGCAGCAGTTAATCCCTTTGGTGCGTTCATCATCATATCGGCATCAACAATTGCCATATTAGGCATCAGTTCATAATCGGCAAGAGGATACTTAACTCCCGTGGTCTCATCAGTGATTACTGCAAAAGGAGTAACCTCGCTTCCGGTTCCCGCAGTGGTCGGTACAGCTATAAAGTATGCCTTTTCACCCATTTTCGGGAAAGCATAAACACGTTTTCTTATGTCTACAAATCTCATTGCCATATCCATAAAATCAGCTTCGGGATGCTCATACATAACCCACATTATTTTTGCGGCATCCATAGCCGATCCGCCGCCAACGGCAATTATACAATCGGGTTCAAATGATGCCATAAGCTTAGCGCCCTCTTTAGCGCATGCCAAGGTCGGATCCGGAGCCACATCATAGAAGGTTGTATGCTTGATACCCATCTCGTCCAATTTGTCTGTGACAGTCTTTGTATAACCATTTTTGTATAGGAAGTTGTCAGTTACTATAAATACCTTCTTCTTGCCGATAACAGTTTTGAGCTCGTCAAGGGCAACAGGAAGACACCCTTTTTTAATATATACCTTTTGAGGTGTTCTGAACCATAGCATATTCTCTCTCCTCTCGGCTACTGTTTTAATGTTTAAAAGATGCTTTATTCCAACATTATCAGATACGCTGTTGCCGCCCCACGATCCACAGCCGAGAGTCAAAGACGGAGCCAGCTTAAAGTTGTATAAATCACCGATACCGCCATGAGATGATGGTGTGTTTAATAAAATTCTACAAGTTTTCATTCTTGCAGCAAACTCATCATATTTATCTTGCTGGGTCAGAGGATTAAGATAAACAGATGCAGTATGACCATATCCTCCGTCTGCTATAAGATGCTCTGCTTTGTCTAATGCATCCTTAAAGGTCTTAGCCTTATACATGGCAAGAACAGGAGATAGCTTTTCATGAGCAAATTCCTCAGAAAGGGCAACACTTTCTACCTCTCCGATTAATATTTTCGTACTTTCTGGAACAGCAACTTCTGAAAGAGCAGCAATCTTATATGCCGACTGACCAACTATTTTTGCGTTTAGCGCACCATTTATAATTATTGTCTTACGTACCTTTTCAATTTCCGTATTATTAAGGAAATAACATCCCCTGGTCTTAAACTCTTCCTTTACATCTTTGTATACCTTATCAAGCACAATTACAGATTGCTCAGAGGCACATATCATACCATTGTCAAAGGTTTTGGAATGTATAATTGAATTAACGGCAAGAAGAATATCGGCTGATTCGTCAATAATAGCCGGAGTGTTGCCCGGTCCTACTCCTATAGCAGGTTTACCACTTGAATATGCGGCAGTGACCATTCCGGGTCCTCCGGTGGCAAGAATAAGGTCGGCTTCCTTCATAACAAGATTGGACATCTCAAGTGAGGGTACGTCAATCCAATCAATGATACCTTCAGGTGCACCTGCTTTTACAGCAGCTTCCAATACAATTTTTGAAGCCTCTATAGTACATTTTTTCGCTCTTGGGTGAGGGCTGATGATAATGCCGTTTCTTGTCTTCAACGCGATAAGTGTTTTGAATATAGCTGTTGAAGTAGGATTAGTAGTAGGAATTACAGCTGCAATCACACCCACAGGTTCTGCAATTTTCTTAATTCCAAAAGCCTTATCTTCCTCAATTATTCCACAGGTTTTAACATCCTTATACGCATTATAGATATACTCTGCTGCGTAGTGGTTCTTTATAACCTTATCCTCTACAACACCCATTCCCGTTTCGGCAACAGCCATTTTCGCAAGAGAAATCCTTTCTTTATTAGCAGCTGATGCGGCCGCTAAAAAGATCTTGTCCACCTGATCCTGAGAGTATGTTGCAAATACCTTCTGGGCTTCTTTAAGTTTAATCAATACCTTTTCCAGTTTTTCTACACCATCAATCGGTTCTCTGGTTCTATTCCTATCCATACTCATCTCTCCTTTTTGCTGCATTCTTCTAGTTTTCACTTCTGGCATTACATAAGCTGCGAATTATAAATGTAGGTTACTAAGTGTGATTTTTTGTTAATATTTTAACGATATTAGGTAAAAAATAATGCCTCTATATTATCTATTATTTGACCGGGCAAAATTCTTATCCTTGTTATTATTTTAACAATTATATAAGCTTGTGTATATTAGTGGATTGACAAAAATTTGTCAATGTTTTGTATTTTTTATTGTGCATTATTTATATGTCCCTTCGCACTGGAAGAATAATGCGAACTAACGTGTGCTGTACCAAATGTCATTCTGAGCGCTAGCAA
>CAZPIS010000272.1:0-2425 GCA_964586745.1 uncultured Ruminiclostridium sp. | reverse complement strand
CGGTTTTAAGTATGGTCTTCCAGTTCTGTGCATATAAAACTACGCCATCTGCTGCACTTTTCCAAACATTTTGGCCTTCATTTAAAAATATGTATGCCATGATGCATTCATCAATATAATTTAAAATAATGTCTACAAACATATTTAATACTTGTGTAAGGCCTTTTATTCCGGGTATAAAACTTAGAAATTCGCCAATGCCGCCAAAAACACGCTGTATTTGCTTTACGCTGCCGCTAACGAGCCTATCGACACCAAAAAGTACATTGGATGCAACGAAGAACTTTTTCACTTTACTAACGCCGTAATTATACATATTGAATCCTTCGGGTACGCCGCCTTTAATAGCCATATCAGCTACTACAGCAACATGGGCAGCTTTTATCATATAATTGATATAATCTCTAACAAACCTATAAATTGCCCAACCTCCGCCTCCAAATATAGCGAAGCTTACAAATGCAAAAAATCCATCAGGTTTGATTGCTCCGAGAATCCAAACCACTATGGCAGTATAAATACAGATACCGATGAAAAAGACTAAATAAGCAAGTAGACGAATCAACATAAATGGAAATGTCTTAGCAATAATTGCAGATGGTTTCATTGAGCGCGACCTCCTCAATTTCATATATTTGCAAATAATATATCATATTTTAACTTCGGAAACAATAATTACAATGGCTATTTCCGTAAAATATTTCTTTATTTTCCCATTATAAATAGGTTTTTTATAAGATGACTGGGCATCACAAATGCTTTATCAGTTAATATTGATTAATTTTATAGTTACTATATTAGTTCACAGTTCAAATTGAATTGCACATGCGAGGCATGGGTTATTATGTATATTATTTTATGATGTTGCGTGATTTTTTTTTCTAGTGTAAGCTAAAACTATAAACGATAATGCTACAGAAAAATTTTGCTCCGGAGGATCAGATGAAAAAGCTTTTAGCCCCTGATGCTTATATAGAATCGATTTTTGATATAACGCCTGAAATGCTTAAAAATAAAGGAATATTAGGTCTAATTCTTGATATTGATAACACTTTGGTAGCAACACATATAAAGGAAGCTAATGAAAATGTAATAAGCTTTATTAAGCTATTAAAAGAACACGAAATAAAAGTGATAGTTGTATCTAACGGAAGAAAAAAACGCGTGGAGCTATTTTGCGAGCCCTTGGGTATAGATTTTTTATATAGCGCACACAAGCCTTTGGGGAGTGCCTTTAAAAAAGCTATTTATATGATGGGATTATCAAATGACAAGGTTGCTATTCTTGGCGACCAGCTATTTACAGATGTTTTAGGAGGGAATATAAAAGGTATTCATTCTATATTAGTAAAACCTATAGATTTAGATGAACCCTTATTTATAAGATTTAAACGCATTTTTGAAAAACCTTTCTTAAAAAATATAGAATATAAGGATAGACTGTAGAAAAGAATAGTATATTTTTTTTAATTAATATGCTAAGATTTAAATAATACAATACAGGAGGGCTATTATATGCATCAAATGAAAAACTATATGGAGGAAATCGTTTTAAGTGCCATGGAAGATATTCTAAGAGATATCAAAATGTGTACTTGTGAACGTTGTAAATATGATATAGCTGCAAAAGCCCTGAATGATTTGCCGCCTCAATATATTGTCACACAGAAGGGTGAAATATATTCTAAAATAAACAATTTAAAAGCACAATTTGAAGTAGATGTAATTTCTGCTGTTACAAAGGCTGCTATTTTAGTTAAACGAAATCCAAACCATGATTCCAAAGATTATTAGAATTTCTTTTTAACAGTAAAATAATTGAGAATTGACCACGTCAATTCAAATCACTACTTGTCAACTAAACTACCCGTATGCTATAATATTACGGGTATTTTAATACACACGCTATCAGATTTGTAAGGTGTGCATGATAATCAAAGTATTGTGTCCTATGCGAAGAAGAGGATAGCGGAGGAAAAAACAAGGAGGACATTATTATGTCAGTAATTTCAATGAAACAGCTGCTGGAAGCAGGTGTACACTTCGGTCACCAGACAAGAAGATGGAACCCAAAAATGGCGGAATACATCTTCACCGAAAGAAATGGTATTTATATCATTGATCTTCAAAAAACAGTAAAGAAAATTGATGAAGCATATTTCTTCATCAGAGACCTTGTTATGGACGGCGGAAACATTCTTTTTGTCGGAACCAAAAAGCAAGCTCAGGATGCAATTAAAGAAGAGGCAGAACGTTGCGGACAATACTTTGTAAACAACAGATGGCTCGGTGGTATGCTGACAAACTTTAAGACAATCCGCAAGAGTATTGATCGTCTTCAGCAGCTTAAGAAGATGGAAGCCGATGGTATTTTTGATGTTCTTCCCAAAAAAGAAGTTAGCAAATTAAACCTCGAAATGGAAAA
>CAZPIS010000271.1:0-2428 GCA_964586745.1 uncultured Ruminiclostridium sp. | reverse complement strand
GATGACGGGCAAAGCCTTTTCGAGTGAAAATTAAGATACTAAATAGAAGGAAAACTCCAATAAAAAAGCGGGCGACTAGCATTTTTTGGCAGTCCCGCTTTTTTTAATATAAAGGCTTCTCAAACCAACAACAATCTTTGTTTGTGTTGTAGGGTGTTGTTATAGATTAACAAGTTTTACCGGCGTAAGCAGCCATTCTAAAGCATTTATCTGTTTAATCCCATTATGGGATGTGAGAGGTACAAAATCCATGGTTAATAGAAATTTTGGGTTATGGTCCTTTATACTTTCTAGGGGATATAGCTCTCTTTCGAGTGTCTTACTATCGTTACCGGAAACGGTATAGGCAACTTGATAGTATTCCTCGCCAAAGCTGTTTATAGCAATAAAGTCAACCTCAGTTTGTCCAACCTTTCCAATATACACTTCATATCCGCGGCGCAGCAGTTCAAGATATACTATATTCTCAAGGATATGTCCCATATCAGCCCTTTTTGTGCCAAGCAGATAATATCGCAGACCTATATCAGCAAGATAATATTTAGCACCTGTAGATAGGTGTTGTTTGCCCTTTACATCATACCGTCCCACCTTATAAAGTATAAAACTTTCCTTTAGTGCTGATAGATAGCTCTCAACGGTGTGAACGGATATGTTTCTGCCATTTGAAGTCATAGCATTAGCTATTTTTGTGGAAGAAAACATATTTCCGATATTATCAAACATATATCGTATTACGCTGTCTAACATGGTAATATCTGCAATGCGTTTTCTTGCGGCAATATCTTTCAAAACAATGGAGTCATATATTCCTCCTAAATATGCTAGTATATCCTGTCGCCTTTGGAGCTTTAATATATATGGAAATGAACCGTTTTGAATATAGTTTTGATATTTGATTATAAGGTCGGATTTATCCTCAAGTCCCTCAATATATTCACTAAATGACAATGGCAACATTTTTATTTCGATATATCTTCCCGAAAGAAGGGTCGCAAGCTCACCGGAAAGCAGATAAGCATTAGAGCCTGTTATATAAACATCACAGTTTTTCTTTATAAACAAACCATCAATTGCCTTTTGAAATTCAGGAACATGTTGGACCTCGTCAATAAAGATATAGTTCATCTTATCCGGTAATAGTTGAGTATTAATTCTATCATATAGCTTTAAATATCCGTCAATATGGTGATTATCAGGGTCTTCCATATTAATCCGGATGATTTGCGCATTTAAAATTCCTTGCTCATTTAAATAATCACAATACAAATCAAACAGAGTTGATTTTCCGCAGCGTCGAATGCCTGTGACAACTTTAATAAGCTGCTTATCCCTAAAGCTTTTTAGTTGCTCCAAATATGCCGGGCGCGGTATCAATTTTTCCATATAACACCTCCTGCGTGCACTGATTGTATCATAATCATATGATTTTGTAAAGTTTGTTAACTGTACTGCACAGAATACATAAGTTTAGCAAGTTTGTGCAATATAAGTATACGCATTTTTTATTAGAATTATTCGTAAGCTGGAAAGCATAAATTAAAGAATATAATTTTACTGGTACTATATGGTATAATATAAATTGCACATTGAAAAAAAAGGAAATTTACTTGTGGGGTGTACGCTATGAAAAAAAAGAAAAGCTTGCCTCTGACGATAGGGATTATTGTCCTGATGTTAGCTGTCGTGGTCGCGGTTATTTTTGTTTACAAGGATATCCAAAAGAGGTTTGGAAACCAAAATTCTAATGTGAATAGCTTACAGGACGAGTCGAACCTGAGCGAGGATGAGGAATACATTCCGGCATGGGTTCCTTTTACAATCAATAATTCTCCGGAGCTTGAGCTTGAAGGCTATCTGTTCGAACCGACAAAAGTAGAACCTGCATCGGTCAGGGAAGCGGCTGAGAGCGGCGACAACGAAAGCAGTATTGAAGGCAAGATAAAAGAAAAAGCACCTCATTACCCTTTTGAACAGATTCCGCTAATTCAAGCGGACATGATTGTAACTGTCGACGAAAGAACAGTTGGTGATGATATATCTGTAAGCTTATCTTATTATACTAAATCTACGGTTGATGAAGCACGGGAGTTTTATAGAAATACTCTTGGAGGATTTGAACGTTTTGAAGAAAATATAATTGAAAGTGATAACGGCAATACCTATGATATGTCCTTTGCTGTTCAGGTTGAAGGGCAGTATCGAATGAACGCAGGGGTTATGGTAATGGAAATGCCTGAGTCCACAGGTTATACCTGTTGTATTTATGTTCAAGGCGCCATAAGAGGTATAGCAAAAAAGGAAGATAAACCGGTAGGCTACCGTGAAGACGGAGTTCCCGAAAACTACCCTGAAAATATTGTACCCCTGCTAAAACTAACAGAAATCAATATGGCCGAAGGCGACTCCACGGGTTGCTTTATTCAAT
>CAZPIS010000270.1:0-2449 GCA_964586745.1 uncultured Ruminiclostridium sp. | reverse complement strand
TGGACATTATCGGCTTTGATACCTGCCTCATGGCAACGGTGGATACGGCTTATACCTTCTCTGAAATCGGCAAATATCTTGTAGCCTCCCAAGAGCTGGAGCCCGGCAACGGCTGGCTTTACAGCGGATGGCTTGGAGCTCTTGCTCAAAATCCAAGCATTGAGCCGCTGGAGCTGTCCAAGATTATCTGTGACAGCTATGCACTGGGCTGCGAGGAGGTTGGCACAGAGGACAATATCACCCTGTCGGTCACAGATCTTTCAAAAATATCCGGCGTTATTTCGGCCTATGATGATTTTGGCAAGGAAGCTCTGGCAGCTGCAGTGGAAAACCCGGCATTCTTTGCCCACTTTTCGAAAATCGCCAACAATGTTGAAAATTATGGCGGTAATACCCGTGAACAGGGCTTTACCAATATGACCGACCTGGGAACTCTCGCATCGAAATCTTCGGGATTACTGCCCCAAACCTCAGGAACCGTTACCGCTGCGCTAGCCGATTGCGTCGTTTATAAGATAAACGGAAAGTATCGCACTGAGTCTGCAGGTCTTTCCTGCTATTACAGCTACAACGGTGATGTTGAGGATTTTAATGCCTATGCGGGCATCGGGCCTGTGGAATCCTTCAAACACCTCTATGCCTACGGGTTAACCGGCGAGCTTTCCCAACAAGGCATGGAATATATCGCCGAAATGAATTATGACACCTTGCCCGAGTTAATCACCCTAAACAGCGTAAACTGGCAGGATATGCCGGTAACGGTGGACGCAGAAGGTAACGCAACCCTGACTTTGGGCAGTGATGCTATAAATATTCTTTCCTCACTGACCTTTGAGCTTTATTATGCCGACCCGGAGGAGGATATCCTGCTCTGCCTTGGAACTGACAACGATATTGTAGCCGACTGGGAAAACGGTGTTTTCCACGATAACTTCAGGGGCGTATGGGGAAGTCTGGACGGTTCGCTCTGCTATATGGAAATTGCCTATGAGGGAGATGCCTATAACCAGTATTCGGTGCCGATTCTGCTAAACGGTGAGGAATACAATCTGACGGTGGTTTATGACTTTGAAACAGCAGAGTATTACATTGAGGGAGCCAGAAAGCCTCTTGATGAAAGCGGCGCAGCAGATAAGAACCTGCGCTATCTGGTAGAGGGCGACCAAATACAGACCATTCACTATGCTACTTCTATCAGCGGTGATGATGATGAACTAACCGCGGTGACTATTGATACCATAACCGTAACACCCCAGACGTCATTTGCCGAAACTGAGCTTGGCGATGGCTTCTTTATCATGATGTACGCCATGCAGGACAGTCAGGGCAATGTGGCGTATTCGGTACCGGTTACCTTTGAATCGTCAGGCGGAGAGATCTATACAAGCGTTACAGACGAATAAAACGGTGATTGAACCCGATGTTGCGCATTAGGAATATGAAATATTTACAGCAAAATAGTTTTGACTGATAAATCTCGCAGTATAAATAAGCTCATTACAATATTTTAACAGGAGGATAACATACATGAAAAAAATTTTTTATGTTTGATTCTAGTGTTCTGCATGGTATTTGCCATGGCGCCTTCGGAAACCTGCCGCAAAGGTAGACGATGCCTGCCTTCACTGGGAATGTACACGAGAAGGATCCTGGCTCCCGTGCATGAGTGCTGACCTGCAGGTATTGTGATTTTTATATAGACATCGTGATCATCAAGCTACCTGAGTTTATTTATTTAAGTTATACATATTGACGGAATTTTTATAATTGAAATTTTTAAGGAGGAACAACATGAAATCACGCAGTTTTAAATTGTTTATGCTCATCATTATTTGTGTTTTAGCTTTAATGAATGGGAGTAACCTTGCTTTTGCAGCAGCACCGCCAGATCAGAAATATGACGAAGCAGTTTCGGTAAGCGGAACCAATACTGTAACTTATAATGGTATCACGTATACTTCAAACAATAATAGTACTGTTCAAATAGTTGAGTGTGAACAGCTTTCCAATTATTATGCCAGTGCGGGTGACTTATATTCGGGTAAAGCACTTGCAAATGATTCTAATTTTAATATGAATCCAACCTTTTTCCAGATAAGTTCTATGTCTTATGGTAATAATTTTAAGTTAAATTCGATGTATTATATTGCATCTGATTATGGTGATGGTTATTCAATTAATATCGAGGGGCTTGATGGCGGGAAAAACGGTACCAGGGTTGCATATGCTGAGAACATTGATATGTCAGCATCCGGCAGCTATGGAAGTGGAAATTATATTGTTAGCTTAGACAATAAAATTAGTGAACCAGCAGGTGGAGAATATGGAGGAATATTGACATTTGGCAGTGGCTGGAATGATATTGACACTATTCTTATAACGAATGCTGCAGGAAATACGAAGGCAGTATATTGACCCGGATTCAATAGTTTTGACACATTAAACATCA
>CAZPIS010000269.1:0-2452 GCA_964586745.1 uncultured Ruminiclostridium sp. | reverse complement strand
GAATTTTTCCCACCTATGCGTTCGGATGTAAAGCAAAAGTTCAACGCTTCCAGCGAAACCGGTGCATGGGCACACTGCAATCCTACCGCACCGGAGGAAAAGGCAGAAGAGCTTAGGGCAGCATACAAAAAGTTTAAAGCAAATGATTAAAGTTCTTTTATTAACATTGTCATGGAGGAAACATTATGAATAAGGAAAAACTTATTAAAAGCTTTTTAGGGTATTTTGGCGGAAGCAGCGAAAATATTCGGATATTCACCTCACCGGGACGTGTAAATCTCATTGGGGAACATACCGATTATAATGGAGGCTTTGTATTCCCAGCCGCGCTTACCTTGGCTACAACAATAATTGCCAGGCCGCGTAACGACAATAAGATAAGATTGATAGCGAATGACCTTGAAATAATGGTAGAGGCCGATTTGGACAATTTATCGTCATATAAAAACATTAGGTGGGGTAATTACCAGCTGGGTGTGGCAGATGAGCTTAAGAAAGCTGGATTTAATATTATAGGCTGTGATCTGATGTATGATGATAAAGTGCCGTTAGGGAGCGGCTTATCATCCTCAGCGGCAATAGAGGTGGCGACTGCTATTGCCTTGGTGAGCTTGGGAGATGAAGCTTACGGCAAAACAAAAACAGTAGACATGGTCGAAATGGCTTTGATATCGCAGAAAGCCGAACACAATTATGTTGGCGTTTTGTGCGGAATCATGGATCAATTCGCCTCGGCAATGGGGAAAAAGGATTATGCAATTTTCCTGGATTGTAAGGATTTAAGCTATGAGCTTGTTCCCATTAAGCTTGAAGGATACTCTCTGGTTATAGGCAACACAAATAAGAAACGAAGCCTCGGAGAAGGTAAATACAACGAGCGTAGAGCCCAGTGTGAAGAAGGTCTCGGGATTCTCAAAAAGTCTTTTCCAGAAGCGACTTTTCTGAGAGATATTTCGGTTTTGGACTATGAAGGACATAAGAGTATGCTTACCGATGATATTATAAGAAAACGCGTCGAACATGTAATTTATGAAAATCAAAGAGTTATTGATTCAGTTAAAGCCTTAAAAGAAGGCAATATCGAGTTGTTCGGAAAGCTGATTAATCAATCTCATGATTCTCTCAGAGATTTATATGAAGTAACAGGAATAGAACTGGATACCTTGGTGGAAGAAGCAAGAAAAATTGAAGGTGTTTTAGGCTCTCGCATGACCGGCGCGGGATTTGGTGGTTGTACAGTCAATCTGGTAGCTAACAAAGCAATAGATGAATTTATTGAAAGAGTGGGAACGGCCTACAAAGAGAGAATAGGGTATGAAGCCAGCTTCTATATTTCTGAAATAGGAGACGGCGGACGGGAAGTAGAGGTAATAAAATGAGTATTTTGGTATGTGGCGGAGCAGGTTATATCGGAAGTCATATGGTAGCCGAGTTGCTTTCTAACAATGAAGATATCGTTGTGGTTGACAATCTTCAAAAAGGGCATAAAGATGCTGTTTTAGGTGGTAAGCTCTATAAAGGTGATATTCGTGACAGTGATTTTATGGATAAGGTGTTTACTGAGAACAATATTGAGGCGGTTATCCATTTCGCTGCGGATTCTCTTGTGGGAGAAAGTGTGGTTATGCCTCTGAAATACTACTACAATAATGTATATGGAACTCAATGCCTTTTGGATAAAATGAAGGCCTATGATGTCAAATACATAGTCTTTTCATCAACCGCTGCAACCTATGGGGAGCCAGAAAATATTCCGATTCTTGAAAGCGATAGAACTTTTCCGACAAACCCTTATGGAGAAACAAAGTTAGCTATCGAAAAAATGCTGAAATGGTGCGACACAGCCTATGGAATAAAATCGGTGGCTCTTCGGTATTTCAATGCGGCAGGAGCTCATGAAAGCGGAAAAATAGGAGAGGATCATAAGCCTGAGAGCCATTTGATACCTATAATTCTGGACGTGGCTTTAGGCAAACGCGATAATATTCAGATTTTCGGAGATGATTATGCAACACCGGATGGGACCTGTATACGTGACTATGTTCATGTCTCAGATCTTGCAAGAGCCCATAGCCTGGCATTAGGCAGCTTAAGAAACGGCAGCGAAAGCACCGTTTATAATTTGGGTAACGGTATAGGCTTTTCTGTAAAGGAAGTCGTTGAGGCAGCCCGGCAGGTAACTGGTCACGAAATTCCCCAAGCAATTGTAGCAAGAAGGGCAGGCGATCCTGCTGTTTTGGTGGCATCATCTCAAAAAATCAAAGAGCAGCTCAAGTGGAATCCCACTGAAAATGATTTAAAAACCATAATAGCATCTGCCTGGGAATGGCATAAAAATCATCCTGAAGGATATGGAGATTAGTATTAGAACATATTAAATGCTGTAGTGCGTGTTTCAAGAATAATGCGTACTAACGTGTGCTGTGCCAAAAGTCATTCTGAGCGCTAGCAA
>CAZPIS010000268.1:0-2495 GCA_964586745.1 uncultured Ruminiclostridium sp. | reverse complement strand
CCAGACTTGCATTTCACCCGGGTTTCTGTTTCCCCACATACAGTATGGCACTGCCTTTATTTCAGTAGGTTGTTTTTTTGTAATAACAGGCTGATAGAGGCATTCGCCCCAAGACAATTCATCGGTTCTTAATCCTTGCCCTCTTATCATAACAGCACCGCCAAAAAGATCATCTCTGAATTCTGCCAATGGCTTATTCTTTATTGAAAGAGATAGCGCCGAAAGATTCTTACCATTATCCACTTCTTCAATACAGTAGACTATTGGCCCTCTCTGAATGGCGACTTTACCGGTATTGGCACGGACCAAAGGATTAGCCTCAATGATTTCTATTGGCATATCAAATTCAATTTCTATTATATCCCCTGTTTCCCAGACACGTTTTATAACAGCATAGCCATCAAACAATTGAGCATTATTCTCTAATCCGTTTAGCATCAAATTATATTTTTTGCACCATCCGGGAATCCTTATAGCAATTGAAAATTCCTTCTTGTCAGGTGATGTTACTTCCAATTTCACTTTTCCGTCCCAAGGATAATTAGTTTTTTGCACCAAAGTAAGTTTTGTTTCCGAAACCTCAACCTCTGTACTGCTTCCTATGAAAAGGTTGGTATATACAGTATCATTATTTACTGTATATATGTATTGTCCCAATGAAGACAAAAGTCTTGCAATATTAGGAGGGCAGCAAGCGCAGCTGAACCATTTTTGTCTAATTGGTTTTACATGTTTGTAGGTTGCATTTTTTGCACAAGCCTCAGGTAAAACCTCTAGTGGATTTACATAGAAGAAGCTCTTTCCATCCTGTGCCATTCCAGCAAGAACATTGTTATATAACGCTCTTTCCATTTCGTCTGCATAACAGCTCTTTTGCTCGATTTGAAGCATTCTGTTTGCGAAGAAGATTAACCCTATCGAAGCGCAGGTCTCAGTATACATGGTATCATTAGGAAGGTCATAGTCAAAGCTAAAGGATTCTCCGAATGCCATTGAGCCTATACCACCGGTTATGTACATTCTCTTTGAGACAATATTATTCCATATTGTTCTGCATGCTTCTACGAGGGAATTGTCATTTTTCAGTAATGCAACATCCGCCATAGCTGTCAGCATATATACGCACCTTACCGCATGTCCCTCAGCTGTTGTTTGCTCTCTTACCGGTAAATGTGTCTGAGCGTATTGCCTGTTGAACATCACAAAATCCGGGAAGTGTGGGGCTCCATTTCTCTTTTCTGATTCTATATCAAAATAAAACGGTTCTTGTCCCCTTTCATCAAGAAAATACTTGCTTAAATTCAGATATTTCTCTTCACCTGTAACCTTGTATAGCTTAACCAAAGCTAATTCTATTTCCTGATGCCCGCCATACCCGCGTATTTTTCCGGGCTCTGTCCCGAACACTGAATCTACATGGTCAGCAAACCTACACATTATATCCAGAAGTTTTCTTTTTCCGGTGGCATTATAATAAGCTACCGCGGCCTCTATCATATGACCTCCGGTATATAGCTCATGACACTCCCGTAAGTTGGTCCATCTGTTTTCAGGCTCTTTTATTGTAAAATAGGTATTTAGATAGCCATCAGGTTGTTGTGCTTTCTCTACAAGCTCTATAGCTTCATCGACAAGAATTTCAAGCTCTTTATCGGGATGTGTTTCCAATCTGTATGCAACAGCTTCTATCCATTTTGCAAGGTCGGTATCCTGAAATACAAATCCGTAAAATTCACCCTGTTCAAGTCCGGCTGCTATCCTGAAGTTTTTAATAGCGTGGCTGGGCTCAGCATAAGGTATTCTGTCGTTTATTGCCTCCCATTGATATGGTATAACTTCATTGTGCACCAGCTTAATATACCTGGACCAAAACTCATCATCAATCTTAATTTCTTTTAGTGGAATTAGATTTTGTATTACTTCTTGCTTCATTATGAAATCTCCTAAATTGTATGTATCAAAAATTGTATTTTAGTCTTTCTAAAAAGAAACATTACACTACTAAATCGTGAATTGTTTCATTGAATCCTCCAGTTTGTCTACATCTTCTTTTAACTCTTCAGCTTCTTTCTCTAAAGAAGACATCGACGATAACTGTTGTCTCACAATATTATTTACCTCATGACTTGCTGCTGAAGATTCTTGAGAAATTGCAGATATACTACAGATAGCCTCCAATATACGTTCTTTATCTTTTATCATTTCTGTCATACTATCTTGACCAAGTCTAAGACGGCTAACAAGGCTTGATACATGATTGTTTATAGAATTAAAAACTTCATTAGTATCATTCAAGGAAGATGTTTGTGCGCTCATGTATACTCCGGCTTTTTCTGCTGATTGTACCGTAAGCGCTGTTTTGTTACGAATGTCATCAACAATTAGCTTAATCTGATTATTATACTCAATTGATTGATCTGCCAACTTACGAATTTCATCGGCTACCACCGCAAACCCTCTGCCCGCATCTCCTGCTCGTGCTGCCTCAATTGAGG
>CAZPIS010000267.1:0-2499 GCA_964586745.1 uncultured Ruminiclostridium sp. | reverse complement strand
CTGTCACTGTCTTTATTATGGTTTCCATTTGATTTCTTATGTGCTTTTCAGCAAGATCTGATGCAATATTATTTTGAGCCTCTTTAAGAGCTGTCAAAATTTCCTCATGCTCATTTAAAACATTCTCGGCAATAAGGCTTCCGCTCATATAAATGACTCTGAATCTATATATATGTTCACGCAGAGAACCGGCGACAGTTACAAGCCTTGGATTTCCTGACGCAGCATAAATTATATCGTGGAACTCGACGTCTTTTTTTATGGCTCCCTCCATGTTTTCCTTTTCAACACAGGAAATATATTGCTTATGAACTGATTCCAGAGCTTTTAGTTGCGCCGGCTGCATTCGATTCGCCGCAAGATCTGTAGCCAACTTGTCCAGTACGGTACGAACCTCCAGAACATCCATGATATCTTTAACAGACAGCTCAGAAACATGGGTTCCTTTTCTGGGCGTCATAGTAACAAGGCCTTCGGCCTCAAGTCTTCTTATTGCTTCCCTGACAGGAGTTCTTGACACGCCCATTTGTTCGGCCAGAGAAACCTCCATAAGTCGTTCTCCCGGCTTAATATCTCCGCTAACTATTGCTTTGCGCAAAGTTTCGAAAATAACATCTCTAAGAGGCTGATAACTATCTACTTTTAATTTTGGTACTTTAACCATTATTCCCACCTACCAATTGTCATAGTGTGATAAACATTTTTATATTGCTTTAAAAGCTCCTTTTTAGCGGCTTCTGCCGAAGCGCTGTCAGAAAATATACCGAACACTGTCGGCCCGCTTCCGCTCATCAGGCTCCCTAAAGCACCAAGCTCGTTAAGCTGATCTTTTATTGCCTTCAACTCAGGATGTTCTTTTAGAGTAACACTCTCCAATACATTTCTCATATTCATGGCTATATGATTTATATCCATGGCTTCAATAGCATTAATAAGATTGGAGATATTCGGACGCTCGCCCAGGTTGTTTAAATCCAGATTATTATAGACCCACTGAGTAGAAACCGGGAAACCCGGATTTACCAGCAAAACATGTACGCCTTCAAGGTCAGGCAGCTTAGTAAGTTCATCGCCCTTTCCCTTAGCAAACTGAGTACCGCCTGATAAGAAAAAAGTAACATCTGAACCTAATTGCCTTGAAAGCTGCACAAGCTGTACATCGGTAAGGCAATTATCATAAAGCTTATTTAGTGCTTTTAAAACTCCTGCAGCATCAGAGCTTCCTCCACCCAATCCTGCCGCTATAGGAATATTCTTTTTTAAGGTTATTTTTGCTCCTCCCTTGCAGGGGCATTTTGTAAAGAACATCTCCGCAGCTTTCCACGCGATATTTCCTTGGTCTTTCGGTAGATTGAGGCTATCGCATTGGATAGAAAGTTCGCCCGGTGTTTTTACAACAGTAATAACATCAAAAAGGTCAATAGTTTGCATTATCATTTCAACAGTATGATAACCGCTTGCCAGCTTACTTTTTACATTAATAGAAATGTTAATTTTTGCCGGCACTGATACAGTCAATTTATTCATGCCAAACCTCCTTGATTTTGTTAAAGTATATTATATACAAAAAACAAACAAAGAGCAATATAAAGTGCGTAAATACTTTGTTACATAATATATATCATGCAAAAAAATACATCTTTGAGCAGCACCTATCACGCTTTCTCAATTAATCTACCAAATATTGACACTAAATATTATAAATGATATTCTTAAGATAATACTGTTATAGTAAATAAATTTTGACAGGAGCGACTGTCTTATGAAAATGAGTATTTCTCTATTTTTAATCTTAGCGATTTTTTCTTTATCTTTATTATCCACCTCTTCAACTGCAGCCACTAATACGGTTGATGAAGTTGTTGACCTCAGATTGAAAATTAAATCAATACACGATATTGATTCAGATATTTATAACAAGCTGGAAACGGCTGTTCTTAAGAAATACTCCGACATCACAAAAGATGCCTATTATATAAGCGTAATGGTCAAGCTGGTAGGCTTAAGCGCACTGGATGGCTCTCTTGACAACAAAATGGACCCAACCGGAACAGTCACCAAGGCGATGTTCATAAAAATGTTTATCCGTGCAATGTATGGGATTGAAGGACTGGAGGACATTACTCCGGACTTTATTCACTGGGCGGCCAAGGATGTTAAGAAAGCGGAAATGGTAGGTATATTGGCACAGGGAGAATATACTCTTTCAAATCTTTCAGACCCTATTACAAGAGGTGAAATGGCAAAGCTCATTGTAAGAGCATATAACCAATTTGAAATTAATCCGTTAAGCCTTGATAAATGTAAGCCTCTTGCAACAGTTATAAAGGATTATACGCAAATAGAGGATAAATACAAGCCTTATGCTCTCATAGTTTATGGTTCGGGAATTATCTCGGGCTATACCGACGGACGGTTTGCCGCAAGCGACAAAGCAAACAGAGCACAAGCATCAGCCTTTATCATAAGATATCTGGACAAAAGCGAAAGGGCTAAGGT
>CAZPIS010000266.1:0-2516 GCA_964586745.1 uncultured Ruminiclostridium sp. | reverse complement strand
AGGACAGAAAAACCAATTTTCGACTTAATTTATTCCTAAATTCTAACTATTTTATTAATTGATATTAGATATATTTAAGAATTGCCGGGACACTAAAGCTCAAAACTACTGAAATTTATACACATGTGAGCAGCAGAGAAAAAGTGAAAATCCGAAACCTACTTGACGATATAAGTTTATAGAAATAATATCTATATATGGATTAAATGAAAAAATATTCACATATACCATAGACTTGCTAGTATTAGATGAATATTATTTAAGAAAGACTTAAGCTAGGTGAAATGCTCTACACCATAAACCTTACCAATGAGAAGCTATTCTTTAGAATCTGAAATATTCCTTGCGACTTCTTCCGTAAATTGTTTAAATTCTTGTATGGCAGCCTTTAAGTTAGCATCTATAAGTAGCTCAAGTTTATCACTATATTTATTTAACATTTCTAAGTCACCAATAATTATTTCATCAAATTTTTCCTTAGATATTTCTTTCCTCAAACGTACTGATTACTACATTTTTAACGCGTTCTTTAAAGCTGACTTCTTCCATCTGTAACTCCTATATAGCAAAAGGATGACCGAAGCCATCCTTTAACTGATTTTTAGCAGTTTACTCTGTAATGGGAATGAGTTTTAGGTCTTCATCCCGACCAATGGATATGGATTTAAAGTCTCCATTCCGACTATTAGTTTTATCAATAACCTAATTAAATTATACCACTATACAAATGATTGTCAACGGAGAAATGAAAATATTTACAATTAAGCAATATTATTATACCATAAGATCATGAAAAATACAGTTCACGAATATTTAGTATGAACGATATTGATGATTTAATAAATGAAATAAAAGCATTGTAATGTAAAAGGTTACGTGAATATCTGACATCGTAAATTTTAATGTTGCAGGGCATTCTCACGGACCATTGCTGTCACACTATCTCACCGGGCGGCAAGCACCTCTAAAGGGCAGGGTTCTGCTGGTCCGGTTCGCCAGTGTCATAAAACCGTGACGTTATATGAAAGATGCTTTTTAGCTTGGGAGGTATTTATAGGATAAAAAAAGAGGGTAATTACTTGAACGAATGGCTGAGAATCTCTGTTGCACATCTTCCTTATGAAAGCGGCCGTTAACTGAAACACCCTAGTATATAAGCCTATGAAGAATTATTCTAAGTAGATTATGACATGCTGTTGTCAAGTTTTATAGTGTATTATAAAAAGATATTATATATTTTATGTAAGGAGTTGATAGTAATGAAGTACTGTCTGGATACATCAGTGTTGTCATTAGAACTGTATCGAGATCTGCTTAAAAAGCAGAACCTTCTTCCGGGCCGAAGGATTCTTTTGCAGGATATAGACTCGAATTTTCAAAAATTAATAGACTCAGGTATCCTAAATGTCAGCGTTTTGAAGAAAGCACTTTCATCTCCTAATAAGCTAAAGGCACTCGCATTAAATAATGACTTGTCAGAAGAATACTTAACCATATTAAAAAGGGAAATAGGAAGTTTAGAGCAAAAACCTGTTGCACTCAATAGCTTTCCCAACATGGATGATTCATTAATCTCATCATTAATCAGTAAGGGAATTAAGTCATCTAGGGATTATTGGGAAAGCAATTTGCCGAAAGATAACGAATTGTTCGGTCTTTGCGACTTAGTAAGAATTAATGGAGTTGGCCCGACTGCAGCAAAAACATTTTATGAGGCCGGGTATAAATCAGTAGAAGATGTTACGAATGCCAATGCAGAAGATATGTTGAAGAGAGTAACTGGTATTAATGAGGTTAAACAATACTATCAAGCGAAGTTGGGGATTAAAGACATGCAATTCTGCATTGATTTTGCGAAAATATTAAGAAAATTTGCATAGTTAGATTATGTGCTGTAGCTGCAGCAACCATAAAACCTCGGGTTATAGAGAAAGTAAATGATTAAGTATTGAAAATATGGTCCGATTCGTAAACTTCTTGATTTATGGTAAAATAAACACGAACAGTTTAGTTAGCATCATACTTTAGGGGGTAAATTATGTATCAAGCAAAATCTTCACGTTATGAAACCATGAAGTATAATCGTTTGGGCAGAAGCGGACTTAAGCTTCCTGCAATTTCCTTAGGGCTTTGGCATAATTTCGGCGATACGGAAAGCATGTCAAATATGAAAGACATTGTAACCAATGCATTTGATATGGGTATTACCCATTTTGATCTGGCGAACAATTATGGACCTCCTCCCGGTTCGGCTGAGAAAAATTTCGGACGTATCTTAAAAGAAGAATTAGCTCCTTATCGAGATGAGCTTATTATTTCCACAAAAGCCGGCTACACTATGTGGGATGGTCCTTACGGTGATTATGGTTCAAGAAAATATCTTCTGGCAAGTTTGGATCAGAGCCTTCAACGAATGGGTTTGGATTATGTTGATATCTTCTATCACCACCGCCCCGATCATGAAACTCCTGTTGAGGAGAGCATGCTTGCCTTGGATAGCGCCGTCAGACAGGGAA
>CAZPIS010000265.1:0-2532 GCA_964586745.1 uncultured Ruminiclostridium sp. | reverse complement strand
CGACCACAGGTTTTGCAATGAGTATTGCTGCATTTGAAACCATCAAATCAAGTTTGCCAAAATGATTTACAGCTTTATTGACCATCTCGTCAACTTGGGCCTCATCACAAACATTTACGGCCACAGCTATGGATTCTTTAAGTGTTTTGGCCACCCTTTGAGCCTGCTCGAGATTGATATCGGCCACAACCACCTTTAAGCCTTCCTGATCCAACCTTTGACACAGAGCTTCTCCCAAGCCCTGTGCCCCACCAGTTACGATGGCAACTTGTCCTTCAAGATTTTGTATCATAGTATTCCCTCTCAATACGCTTATTGGCTCGTAAAACTTCTAGACTCCCAATCGGTTTTCCCTAAGCTGTTCAAGCTCTGTGAAATTATGAGTGCATACATGCCCGGGGATTGGAAGAATCCTTTCATGGATTGCATCAATCATCCATTCAGGCTGCGGGAAGAATGCATCCTCTAATTCATGGGCTGGTGTAATCCAGTTCTTAGCTCCCACTACTACAGGCGGAGCATCCAAATAATCGAAAGCAAGTTCTGTAATATTAGAGGCTATATTTCTCATAAAGGATGTGCGTTCACAGGCATCGCCTGTTATTATAATTCTTCCCGTCTTTTTAACGCTTTCAATAACCTTACTATAGTCAAATGGCACAAGGCTTCTGGCATCAATGACTTCAGCACTGATACTGTATTTTTCAGCAAGAATATCGGCAGCCTTTATTGCTCTGTAAAGAGTAGCGCCTATAGACAGGATAGTAACATCGGAACCCACCCTTTTTATATCCGGGTCACCGATTTCAATCTCATATTCTTCCTGAGGAACCCCGCCCTCATGGAATTGTTCACTGATATCATATATTCGCTGGCTCTCAAGGAAAATCACCGGATCGGTGCCGTTCAATGCTGCTTGCATCAGACCCTTGGCATCATATGGAGTTGCAGGGAATACCACCTTTAGCCCGGGAATATGAGTACATAAAGCTGACCAGTCTTGGGAATGCTGGGCGCCGTATTTACTTCCAACGCTCATACGCAGTACCACTGGCATTTTTAAAACCCCGGCACTCATGGCCTGCCATTTACTCAGCTGATTGAAAACTTCATCTCCTGCACGTCCTAAAAAGTCTGTATACATTAGTTCTGCTACTACACGACCACCACACATAGCATAGCCTACGGCTGATCCGACGATAGCAGCTTCACTTATGGGTGAATTAAACAATCTGTGATAAGGAATGGCTTCTGTCATTCCACGATAAACAGCAAAAGCGCCTCCCCAATCTCGAACATCCTCTCCATAGCTGACAAGGGTAGGGTCCTCATAATATTTATTTATAATTGGTTCAGCTATTGCATCTCTGTACTGATAAACCTTATTTTTGGAAATCGGTTTCCCGTTTTTATCAAATCCAAAACGCTCTTTTGATGCAAGCTGCTTTACTCTTGGACATTCATCCTTTGGTAAGAGCACATCTGGCTCTCTTGATTGATCAAAGGATCTGACCTCTTGATTTGAAAACATAAGATCACTTATAAAATTCTGCTGTGTGCCGAAAATATCTGTACGAGGGGATATCTTTTCATCAATTGATAATTTGAAGTTTCGTAAAATATCTGCTTTAACCTGTGAAGTAACTGACTCTATCTCTTTTTCAGTGCATACACCGGCTTCAATAAGCTGCTTTCTGAAAGCAACTATTGAATCTACATTTTCCCATGCTTCAATTTCTTCCTTAGTTCTGTAACTTGATGAGTCGGAAGGCGAATGTCCTGAGAATCTGTATGTAACAACATCCAAAAGAACAGGCCCGTCCTCTTTTGCAACAGGCAGCTTACGCTTATAAGCATCTATCACTGCAAGGGGGTTAAATCCGTCAATACGCTCAGCGTGAAGTTGAGTTGGGGATATTCCTGCGGCAATTCGTGCAGGCATACCGTAACCCATAGTTTCACCAAAGGTTTGCCCACCCATCCCGTAGAAATTGTTGTTGATGTTAAATATAATAGGGATTCCGCCGCCATCTTCACCCCAAAGTTTTTTATACTGATCCATGGTCGCCATCATCAGACCTTCCCATACAGGTCCGCAGCCTAATGATCCGTCTCCTATATTACAAACTACTACGCCGGGCTTTTTGTTTATAAGCTTGTACATAGCTGCACCAACCGATATATCTCCGCTTCCCCCTACTATAGCGTTGTTCGGATATATGCCAAAAGGAGTAAAAAACGCGTGCATTGAACCGCCCATACCTTTATTGAAGCCATTTTCACGGGCAAAAATCTCACACATGGTACCATAAAGTAAAAAGTCACGTCCGATTTCCTTTATAGTTTTACCGGATTCTTTAACTACTTCTAATATTTTCCCCTCGAAGAAATTCTCCATTATTTCTGTAAGCTTTTCTTCATCTAATATTTCAATAGCTCTTAATCCTTTTGCAAGAATTTCGCCATGGCTTCGGTGTGAGCCAAAGATATAATCATCAATGGAAAGGTGGAACGCCTCACCCACATAAGCTG
>CAZPIS010000264.1:922-2565 GCA_964586745.1 uncultured Ruminiclostridium sp. | reverse complement strand
CATTATCACTGTCAGGTCTAACAACAACAGTTTTTATACCTTTATCCCGTAGCATATCCAGCAGCTGCGCTATCATCTTTTGCCCAAGTCCTTTGTGAAGATATTCAGGCTCGCCGATGAGATAGTCAATGCTAAATTCATTTATATCTTCAATATGAAATCTTGTCCTGTAAAAAAGTGCCTTTTCTCAAATCATCAAAAGCCTTATTTAATTCCTCCTTTGTGTTCATAACAATAGGACCTCCCCACGCTACCGGTTCAGCCAGGAGTGTCGAACTTATAAATAACACTTGGGCTTTTTTGTCTGTTGCCTTTATCTCTACATGGTCACCGGAGGTAAGTTTTACCGCCGTCTTTTCTTTTATTAACTCGCCTCCGACATATACGTCCCCTAAGAGGGTGAACACCATAACAGAACGCTCCCTATCGGTATTCACAACAATAGAAGCATTTGGGTTAAGATGTATATCGTAATAATCAAGGGGAAGGTATTTGCTTATATAGCCTTTTCTTCCTTCAAATTCACCTGCCAACAATCTAATCTTACCGATCTCCAACTTGATTTCCTCAATTTCAGCGTTCTTGATACTGTGATAAGCCGGAGGTACCATTTTATCCTTTGCAGGAAGATTGAGCCAAAGCTGTACACCCAGCATTCTTTCAGATGACGGAAGCTTTTCTTCATGCAATATGCCTGAACCGGCTGTCATCCACTGGACTTCACCATTTCCAATAGTATCCTCATTTTCTAAACTGTCCCGATGGGTCATATACCCACGATACACATAACTTATTGTTTCGATACCTCTGTGCGGATGCATGGGAAAACCGGCAGTGTAATCATCGGGCTTTGTGCTGTCAAAGGAATCAAGCATTAATATCGGATCGAATTCCTGAACAGTTTGGTTTCCTAATACTCTAACCAAATTTACTCCTGCGCCATCCTGTGTTCTATAACCTCTAACTTGTTGCTTAATTTTCCTTTCCATACGGTTAGCCTCCTTGTAATATTTGATGATGCCACGATAACTCATTTTAAAATATTCAATTCGTTTTAAACAATCATATCATGGTACTCTTTATTCTTTTCCATTTGTGCTTTTGCAAAAGTACAAAGCGGTATTATCTTTTTGTTTTCCTTTCTGGCCCAATCTACAAGTTCCTTTAATAATTGCTTACCGACACCTTGGCCGCTAAGCTCTTCGGATACATTTGTATGATCGATTATAATATTTCTTTTGCCTGATGTAACAAAGGTCATTTCTGCCAATGGTTTTTCTTCCGAATCTCCCACATAAAAACTTTCAGCACCTTTTTTAATCTCTATCATTCCTATTCTCCTAAAACCGTATTTTGTGTATTCATATACCTATAAATTAATTTTTATGTATCTAAATCATTACTTCACATTTTAGTGTTGTATATTCTTTAATTATTTACCTCCAAAATCTGTTTTTAAGCATAAAAATAACGGACTCCAGTTTCCTGAAACCCGCTTATTTCCTTTGATTATACGGCAAATAAAGCTTTCTCAATCTAATTCATACTCGTCATCCAATCTACCGCCTGCAAAATCTGAAATATGTATCCTGTATACCCCTTTTTCCAATCTGAGCCTTTCATCTGAAACGGTAAATGAGTCA
>CAZPIS010000264.1:0-912 GCA_964586745.1 uncultured Ruminiclostridium sp. | reverse complement strand
CGATACGACCGAGACCTTATCAAGTACATAGTACAGATAATAACGTCCGTCCGGCCCGATTGTAACATCAGGTGCATACAGGCACATGTTTCCTTCCGGATTTAATGGATCATCTGTTTTCTTATATATAGTTTCCCCTTTTTGATTTACTAAGGTGACTGTTACCGGTGCTGCGGCATCTATTTTCATGTCCAGATAGTACCAGTCGGCATATTTGATCAATATCACAACTGCCGCGAAAGTATAGGTTCTAAAGGTCTTATTTTATATAATACAGTATCCCCGCCTGGACAAATAAAGACACAAATACTACCGAAATATCTATGATAACCCCTGCAATCATCGGCTTTATACCGACACCTGCAACTTCTTTAAGACTGGTTTTCAGTCCAATTGCCGCCAATGCCATTGATAAAAAGAATTTTGACAAAAATGATACTCCTGCAACGGTGTTTTCTGGCACAAACCCCGTGCTTCTTATGCCAACTACAGCGAGAAAACCAAGAATAAACCACGGGAATATTTTGCGTACATTCACCTTTTCAGCCGTCTTTGAAGTTGTTTCCTTTTTTGCGTATATCCATGAAAATACAAGCACAATAGGTACGATAAAAAGTGTTCTTGTGAGTTTAACAATTGTCGCCAGCACGCCTGCGGCATCAGAAAACGCATACCCCGCCGCAACAACCGAAGATGTGTCGTTTACCGCAGTACCAATCCAAAGCCCGTATCCGGTATCACCAAGGCCCAAGAGCCGACCTATCCAGGGAAAGGCGATTACAGTTATGATGTCAAATATAAAAGTAGCGGATATCGCATAAGCGATGTCCCGGTTTTTAGCTCGAATAGTAGGCCCGAGCAAATAGAAAAATAAGGCTCACAAATCAAGGAGAGCTTTTAAAAGAGTTTGCA
>CAZPIS010000263.1:0-2585 GCA_964586745.1 uncultured Ruminiclostridium sp. | reverse complement strand
ATAAATTAATATAATCTGGTCAATATTTCCGGGCCATTTGGTGTAACCGCCAATGTATTTTCATGATGAGCCGATAGCTTCCGGTCTGCTGTGACCACTGCCCACTTGTCATCTAAAACATTTACACGCCAAGTACCTATGTTAATCATAGGCTCTACTGCCAAGGTCATTCCGATAGATAATCTTACTCCCTTTTCGCGAGTAGCGTAATTGGGTATTTGCGGTTCTTCGTGCATCTCTGTTCCTACATAATCACGAACCACCTGATAACCTTTTCCTTCGGCGTATTCCTGCACGGCAACCGAGATATCTCTTATCCTGTTTCCCTCGACTGCTTTCTCCATTCCGCGATTAAATGCTGCCTCGGTATGAAAAATCAAATCTCTGGCTTCATCGGAAACCTTCCCAACAGCAAAGGTTCTTGCTGCATCTCCATGGTAACCGTCTAAAATTGCCCCCACATCAATGCTGATAATATCTCCTTCCTTAAGAGCGGTATTATCAGGAATTCCGTGTATTACCACATCATTTATTGAAGCACATATCGAACCGGGAAAATCTATTCCGTCATAAGCGCAGGGAAAACCCTTAAACGATGGTATAGCACCTGCTTTTGTAATAATCCTTTCGGCTTCTCTGTCAAGCTCAATAGTTGTTATTCCGGGCTTAATCAGTTCAGCCATTCTTTGATGGACTAATGCAACTACTTCGCCTGCACGTCTCATTTTATCCAATTCGCGTTGGGATTTAACAAAAATCATTTAATGCCTCTACGTCTATCTATTTGCCAGACTGTCTAAAATTTCTCGGGTTGTAACATCTATCGGTTTTGATCCATCGAAATCAATAATCAAGCCTTTTTTCTCATAGTAATCTATCAACGGACTGGTTTGTTCATGATAAGTCTTTAATCTCTCTTTGATAGTTTCTTCCTTGTCATCGTCCCGTATAAAAAGTGTGCTGCCACAGACATCACAAATACCTTTTTCCTTGGGCGGGTTATTGTCAATATGGTAAGTTTCACCACAGGTGCACATCCTTCTGCCCGATAATCTCTTTATTATTTTATTGTCTTCCACTGTTATGTTGATTACCACTTCAACCTTTTTCCCAATATTTTCAAGCATTCTATCAAACATCTCTGCCTGAGGAATAGTTCTCGGAAAACCATCCATAATAAATCCGGATGCGCAATCCTCATCTTTCAATCTGCTTGCCACTATATCAGTTGTTACATCATCAGGTACAAGCTTTCCGGAATCGATATAGCTTTTTGCTAAAAGCCCCAAGGGAGTATTGTTTTTGATATTCGCCCTAAAAATATCCCCCGTTGAAATATGAGGTATTTCTAAAGTCGCTGACAAAACTTTTGCCTGTGTTCCCTTGCCTGCTCCCGGAGGACCCAAGAGTATCATTCTCATAACAAACCTCTCTTTTGATAGCATAACTTAAGAAATTGTTACTCATCTGTTTGGTACAAAAAGCGGATGGTATTAATCATCCGCTTAGTACCATAATTTTCTATTCAAGAAAACCCTTATAATGTCTCATCATGAGCTGTGATTCAATTTGTTTGGCGGTTTCAAGAGCCACACCTACCATAATCAGCACTGAAGTTCCGCCGAACCCAATGCGTACTCCGGTAATAATCTCCAACAAGCTTGGCAGTACAGTTACCACTGCAAGGAAGAATGCTCCGAACCAAGTAATTCGGTTAAGCACCTTGGTGATATAATCACTAGTGGGCTTACCCGGACGGATACCAGGGATAAACCCGCCATTCTTGCGTATATTGTTGGCAACTTCTACCGGATTAAAAGCCATCATGGTGTAAAAGAATGTAAAAAACAGAACAAGTAATGCCATTACCAGCATATATAAGGGATTACCACTAAAATCTCTTAAACTGATAAGGAACTTGCTTGTTGTATTTGGAGCAACAAGACCTATGATTGTAGGAATAAATGCCAGTATTGACATTGCAAATATGATAGGCATAACACCGGCTAAATTTACCTTCATAGGTACATGAGTACTCTGTCCGCCATACATCTTACGCCCTACTACACGTTTAGCATACTGAACCGGTATTCTTCTCTCTGCTTCGGTAACATAAATAACAAAAGTTATTATGGCAATGAAAACCAGAACAATTGCCAATACAATCAGTATACCTACTGCAAGACGTCCTTCGGTTGAATAGGCTTTGATTATATTAAAGAGCGTATTAAAGGCAACCGGTCCTCTGGAAATAATGTTAACAAAAATTATAAGCGAAATACCATTTCCTAACCCATACTCGTTTATCTGTTCACCTAGCCACATTATAAAGGCTGTACCGGCAGTAAGTGAAAGAGTAATGGTGAGGAACGATAATATGCCGGGTCTTGCTATTGCATTACCAAAACCGATATACATAAAGGTCGCTTGTAGGAAACCTAATATAACAGCTCCATATCTGACCCATTGAGCCAGTTTCTTTCTTCCTTCCTCGCCTTCCTTCTGCATTCTTTCCAGTGCAGGAATAGCGACGGTAAGAAGTTGGATAATAATTGAAGCATTAATATATGGTGTTATGGACATTG
>CAZPIS010000262.1:0-2588 GCA_964586745.1 uncultured Ruminiclostridium sp. | reverse complement strand
AATAACATCACCCGTTACCGAAATCAAAGATTTCGAACGGGGGCCCGATAACATTGATACTCCGTATGAATAACATCACCCGTTACCGAAATCAAAGATTTCGAACGGGGGCCCGATAACATTGATACTCCGTATGAATAACATCACCCGTTACCGAAATCAAAGATTTCGAACGGGGGCCCGATAACATTGATACTCCGTATGAATAACATCACCCGTTACCGAAATCAAAGATTTCGAACGGGTACCCGAATCATTGAAACTCGAAGGGGAAGAACTCTTTTTTCTCGTTTTAATGGTAGAATTGCTTTATATGAATATTATATACATCATTTTTTAGATTTACATGAGGGTCGGTATATGAAACTTGAATTTGAGGTCACTGAACAATATAGTGAAAAAAAAGTTTTAAATGTCTTAAAAAGTGAAATGAGACTATCAAGCCGCTTGATTAAAAAGCTAAAAGCAAACGGAGGTATTCTTTTAAATGGAAAACTGATACGAACAATCGATCCTGTTCAAAAAGGTGATATTTTAAGTGTAATAATTAATTTCAACGAAGAAGTGTATATTAAACCTGAGAATTCTGAGATTTCAATATTATATGAAGATGATTGTTTCCTGGCTGTCAATAAAGAGCCCGGTACGCCGGTTCATCCAACTGCCGGGCATCCAACAGGAACTTTGGCTCATCAAGTTCTGGCACATTTTATTAAGCAAGGGCTTTCAATCAAAGTTCGTCCGATAAACAGGTTAGATAAAGACACCTCCGGAATTGTATTATTTGCAAAAAACTCTCATATGCAGGATCAACTAATAAACCAGATGAAAAAAAATAGAGTATTTAAGGCGTATCTGGGAATAGTTCATGGGACGCTTGATCCTTTGGAGGGTATTATTAACCTACCTATAGCTCGTAAAAGTGATAGTATTATCGAGAGAATTGTTGATTCTTCAGGAGTACCATCGGTTACAAGATACAAAACCTTGGAGCTGCATAATAATCTCAGTCTGGTCCAGTTCATACTGGAGACCGGCAGAACCCACCAAATTCGTGTTCATACAAGAGCTATGGGGCATCCCCTTCTCGGTGATTGGCTATACTCCGATATAAAAACCGGTCTTATAGAAAGGCAGGCGCTTCATTCCCATATCTTAGCCTTTGATCACCCAATAAACGGTAAAAGAATCAAGCTTACGTCTCAATTACCTGAGGATATGCAAAAAGTATTGGCTATTTAGCCAATACTTTTTTAAATATTTTTCATTATATTAAACTATGTAAACTTTTTACTAAAATATCTTTCGGTTATCTATTACACGCTTTGCCTTGCCCTCGCTTCTTTTTATTGTATTAGGTTCAACTAGCTTTATTCTTGCATTAATGCCTAATGTGGATTCTATTTCATGTCGAAGCTTACGTTCAATAGACTCTATTTTCTTAATTTGGTCAGAAAATATGCTGTAGTTCATTTCTATTTGAATTTCCATTATATCAAGATTATCCACACGATCTACATAAATCATATAATGGGGTTCTACCTCGCTGTATTTTAATAATACTGATTCTATCTGAGAAGGGAATACATTAACACCGCGTATAATAAGCATATCGTCTGATCTTCCGGTTACCTTTTTCATTCTGGTACTTGTTCTGCCACAGGCACAAGTTTCATTAGTCAACACTGATAAATCCCTAGTTCTGTATCTTAAAAGAGGTAAGGCTTCCTTTGTTATACAGGTAAATACCAATTCACCCTTAGAGCCATCAGGCAATACTTCCCCTGTTTCAGGATCAATGATTTCTGCAATAAAGTTATCTGCTATGATATGAAGGTCTTCCTGACAATCACAGTTCATTGATACCCCAGGCCCCATTATCTCACTTAACCCATAAATATCATAAGCTTTTAATCCCAGACGATTCTCGATTTGATCTCGCATCTCTACAGACCATGGCTCGGCGCCGAAAACTCCGATTCTCAGTTTTAAATCATCCTTGGTCACTCCGGCTGCCTTCATCTCATCCGCCAAATACAGCGCATATGATGGAGTACAACAAAGTACGGTTGCTTCAAAATCCTTAAGAAGCTGTATCTGCCTTGAAGTATTGCCTCCTGAAACAGGAACTACCGTAGCCCCTAAACATTCAACACCGTAATGTAAGCCCAAACCTCCTGTAAAAAGGCCATATCCGTATGCGACATGTACAATATCATCTTTATTTACCCCTGCACTTGTTAGGCAGCGTGCGACGCATTGAGCCCACATTTCTATATCTTTTTTTGTATAACCCACAACGGTGGATTTTCCTGTTGTACCTGAGGAAGCATGTATACGGACAACATCCTTTATTGGGATTGCAAAGGTTCCGAACGGATAATTGTCCCTTAAGTCGGTCTTATAAGTAAATGGCAGCTTTGAAAGGTCATCCACGGTATTAATATCATCCGGGATAATACCCACTTTTTTCATTTTTTCGGCGTAATAAGGTACATTTTCATATACTCTCTTTACTGTATCTTTTAACCTCTCACCTTGAATTTTTTTAAGACTTTCTCTGTCAATAGTTTCTAATTCTTCATCCC